>JAYUAM010000270.1:0-11457 GCA_043741295.1 Acidimicrobiia bacterium | reverse complement strand
CGATGGTCGCCCGGACGAGCCCGCCCACGCAGGGACAGGAACCGCAACAGGAGAGGTCGACCGCTCATGACCATAAAGGACAAGGCCGCCATCGTCGGCGTTGGTGCCACCGACTACTACAAGCGCGGGCAGTCGTACCCCGAGACCGAGTTCTCGATGGCGTGCACCGCGATCCTCGCCGCCCTCGACGACGCCGGGCTCACCGTGAAGGACCTCGACGGCTTCTCGATCTACTCGAGCTCGTGCGATCCGGCCGCCGTCGGCGCCGAGCTCGGTGTACCCGAGATCCGTTGGGCCACGACGACGACGTCGGGCGGCGGCGGTTGCGCCGGTGCGCTCGGCGTGGCTGCAGCGGCGATCGACGGGGGAATGGCTACGACGGTCGTCACGCTGATGACGCTCCAGCAGCTGAACAAGCGGCTCGGTGGCTCGGCGGTGGACGGGATGCTCGGCTACGCCATGATGTCCGACAGCGCGAGCCCGTACGGCGGGAGCGGCATCCCCGCCTCGGCGGCGTTCACGGCGAACAACGGTCTGCTCTCGCCGGGCCACAGCTTCGCCCAGCTGACGTCCCGGCACATGCACCTGTACGGCACGAAGCGGGAGCACTTCGCCGAGGTGTGCATCTCGACGCGCGCCAACGCGATCAAGCGCAAGACGGCGTTGCGAACCGAGCCGCTCACGCTCGACGACTACTTCAACGCCCGCATGATCAACGACCCGCTTTGCCTGTTCGACTACACGATGGAGAGCGACGGCTCGGTGGCCGTCATCACCACGTCGGCCGATCGGGCCAAGGATCTCAAACAGCCGCCGGTGCTCATCATGGCGTCGGCGCATGGCGGCTCGGGGCGGTGGGGCCCGGCGCTGTTCCGCTACTTCCAGATCCCCGACGACGAGTTCGCCTCGTCCGGTCACCGGCCGATCGCCAGGCGCATCTACGAGATGGCCGGGATCACCGCCAAGGACGTCGACGTCGCCCTGCTGTACGACCACTTCTCCCCGATGGTGATCATGCAGCTCGAGGACTACGGCTTCGCCCCGATCGGTGAGGGGGGTCCCTTCGTGGCGGACGGCAACATCCGCTACGGCACCGGCACGATCCCGGTGAACACCCACGGCGGCAACCTGTCGGAGGCGTACATCATCGGCATGACCCATGTGCGCGAAGCTGTCGAGCAACTGCGCGGCACCGCCGTCAACCAGGTGGCGGGCGCCGAGATCGCCCTCGTCACCGGCGGCCCGGCGGGCCTCCCCGTATCCGGAACGCTTCTCAGGAGGGCGACATGAGCGCAGCGAATGGCACCGTTACCGAGCGACCGCCAGGGAGCCGGGAACCGATGGGTTCGGGGCGCGCAGCCCCGGGAGAGACGGCGACATGAGCACAGACTTCGGCGAGCTGACGCACGGCGTGTTCCCCACGATCCTGAAGGAGACCCACGCCGACCATCTCACGCAGCCGTTCTGGGACGCCGCGAAGGACGACCGCCTGGTGGCGGCGAAGTGCGCGCACTGCGGCACGTTCCGGATGCCACCCTCGGCGTACTGCTTCAACTGCCAGCAGCGCGGCATCGAGTGGGTCGAGCTGCCGGGTACGGCGACGATCTACAGCTTCACGATCGTCCGCCATCCGCTGCACCCCGACCTCGCGCCGATCTGCCCGTACGTGTCCGGCGTGGTCGAGCTCGACGGAACGCAGGGTGCGGGCGCCCGCATGCTCGTGAACATCATCGACTGCGACGTCGAGACGGTGAAGATCGGCGACAAGGTGGAGATCGTCTTCGAGCACGTGAACGACGAGATGTCGACGCCTCGCTTCCGGCCCGTACGGGGTGACCGATGAGCAAGTACTGGGCGAACTCGGGCGACTCGCACCTCGTCGAGCCGCCCGATCTGTTCACGAGCAGCCTGCCAGCGGCCGTCGCGGCCCGCATGCCGCGGTCGGTGAAGGACGAGGACGGCCGCCACGAGACGGTGCACGTCGACGGGCAGGAGTTCCGTCGTCGGATGCCGCGCGCCAACGCGCTGACCGACGAGGACGGTCGCACCGTCGAACAGCGGGCGCCCGGGGCGAACGACAAGGCGTTGCGGCTGACCGACCTCGACCAGGAGGGCATCTGGGCCGAGCTCGTGTACCCGTCGATCGGCATCTGGATGTCGTCGATCCAGGACCCCGACCTGCTGTCGGCCGGCTGCCGAGCGGTGAACGACTGGGCCATCGGGTTCCAGCGGTTCAACTCTCGGTACGTGTGCACCGCCACGATCCCGTTGCTCACCGCCGAGCACGCGGTGGCCGAGGTCCTCCGCGCCGCCGACCTCGACTTCAAGGCCGGCTACCTCTCGGTTACGCCGTGCCTCGGCGCGCCCGACTGGAACGACGAGGCCTGGGAGCCCTTGTGGGTGGCGATGGAGGAGTGCGGCATGGTCGCCGCCTTCCACATCGGCACCGAGGCCCACGACGCGGCGTCGTTCCACGGTGGCTACTTCCGTGGGCCGGGCGGCGCACTGATCAACTACGTCGAGACGACCTATGGCGGCCAGCGTGCGATCACGAAGATGATCGCCTCCGGTGTGTTCGACCGTCATCCCGGCCTCAGGGCGATGGTTTCCGAGGGCGGCGCCACGTGGGGGCCGTTCATCGCCGACCGGCTCGACGAGGCCTACCGCCAGCACGCCTCAGCGGTTCGTCCGCAGCTGCGCCGGCTGCCGAGCGAGTACCTCTACGAGAACGTGTACGCCTCGTTCCAGCACGACCGCTCGGCCGTGGCGGCGATGACGGCGATGGGCTGGCGGAACGTCTGTTGGGGCAGCGACTACCCGCACATCGAGGGCACGTTCGGGCATACGCAGAAGACGTTGCACGAGCTGTTCGCCGATGTCGACGCGACGACGCGTCGGCGCATCACGGTGGGTGCGTTCGCCGAGCTGTTCCCCCACGTGCCGCCGGCGCCGGCCGACGAGGACTGACATGGCCGAGCTCGTCACGCGCCGACGCGATGAGCACGTCCTCGTCGTCACGTTGCAGCGCGAGAACAAGCGCAACGCGGTGAACCGCGAGCTGGCCGACGAGATCGACGACGCGCTGAACGAGCTGGACGACGACGACTCCTTGTGGGCCGGTGTGCTCACGGGGGGAACGTCGTTCTTCTCGGCGGGCAGCGACCTGACGGCGAACGGCGACTACGTCACGGAGCGGGGCGGCGAGTACGGCATCGTCCGGCGACGTCGCCGCAAGCCGCTGATCGCCGCCGTCGAAGGGCCGGCGCTCGGTGGCGGCCTGGAGATCGTGCTCGCCTGCGACCTGGTGGTGGCGGCGACGAACGCCCGCTTCGGGCTGCCCGAGGTGTCGATCGGCGTCGTTCCCACCTGCGCTGGGCTGTTCCGCGCGCCGCGCTCGTTCCCGTTGAACCTGGCGCGCGAACTGATCCTGACCGGCGGCCCTATCGACGCGACGCGTGCCCACGCCGCCGGCTTCGTCAACGTGCTGACCGAGCCGGGCGGAGCGCTGGCCGGTGCGGTGACGCTGGCCCAGCGGATCTGCCGCAACGCACCGCTGTCGGTACAGGCGTGCCTCGCCGCAGTCGAGACGCAGCTGGCCGTCGACCACGAGCTCGGCTGGGTCGTCACCGACGACGCCAAGAGCGTGATCCGGGGGAGCGAGGACGCCGCCGAAGGCGTGCGCTCGTTCCTCGAGAAGCGCGCCCCGGTGTGGCGGGCGCGCTGATGGCAGGGGGGCCGATGACGTTCACCGCCGGGCACGAGGACGCCGAGCCGTACGACGAGATGGCGCTCGTCGCCGAGAACGCCGCGGAGATGGGCGTGGCCTGGCCGAACGAGCTGACGCCGGCGCGCGTCGGCTTTACGTTGGCGGGCGGCCAGCGCGTGAGCGCTATCCGGTGGGGCAATGCCCCACCCGAGCTGGTGCTGCTGCACGGCGGCGGGCAGAACGCGCACACGTGGGACAGCGTCGTCGCGCGACCACGATCCGCCTTGCGGCCCGCACCGGCGCGCCGACGGCAACTACAGCCCGTGGGAGAACGCCCCGGCCGTTGCCGAGATCATGGAGCAGGCAGCCTCGGATGCCGACGCGGTCATCGGCATGTCGCTCGGCGGCGTGGCCGCCGGCCGGCCGGCGTTGGCCATCGACCTGCCGGGCCACGGGCACTCCGACCACCGCATGGCGTACGAGGTCGGGGCGGTCGTCGACGTCACCCCGGAGGTGAACGACCCCGGGCGCGTGATGACCCCCGAGCAGCGCGGCTCGGTCGCCCTGGTGAGCGGCCCCCCGACATACGAGTCGTTCGCTGCGGTGTTCGACGCGACGATGAAGGCCTCACCTAACCGCACCGAGGCCGGTGTGTGACGCGGTGTACGCCACAACACGGTGCCGACGGCCGACGGCCGATGGGCGTGGCGCTACGACCTGTTCGGGCGCACCGAGGGCCAGCGCGACTGGGTCGATTTCACGCCGCTCTGGGACGACGTCGGCGATATCACGATGCCCACGATGCTCATGCTCGGCGATGACTCGGTGTACGTGCTGCCCGAGGACGTCGCCGAGTTCCGTCGACGGCTGCCGTCGGTGCGCGTGGAGTCGGTGCGCGGTGCCGGCCACGCTGTTCAGAGCGACCAGCCGGCCGCGCTCGTCGCGTTGCTCGACGACTTCGTATGTCGCTGATTAATGGCTGTGCGTGCCGTCGCCGACTGTGCGTGCGGGAGTCGTGCGGCGAGTGCCTCCACATCGCCGGGCCGCAGGTTGCGGCCGGCCGTCTAGGGTCGATCCGTGGCTGACCTGACGCGCACGTACATACCGGCACCGATCGGCGACCTCGCCAGCTTCGTTCCCGAAACGTTCACGAGCGATGGCTCGACCTACCGGGTGTTCCGCAAGGGATCGGGGCCGGCGGTGCTGGTCATCACCGAGATGCCCGGCATCTCACCGATGGTGCTCGGGTTCGCCGATCGCATCGTGGCCCTCGGGTGCACCGCCGTCCTACCCGACCTGTTCGGAACCGCCGGGCGCGACCCGACCGCCGGATCGAGGCTCGGTGGCACGCTGAGGGGGGCCGGCACCATCTTGTCCACATGCATCCGTCGCGACTTCACCGCCTTCGCCGTCGGTCGATCGTCGCGCGTCGTCGACTGGCTGCGCGCCCTGGCGCGTTCCGAGCACGCGCGCTGCGGTGGTCCGGGCGTCGGCGCCGTCGGCATGTGCTTCACCGGAGGGTTCGCGCTGGCGATGGCCGTCGACCCGGTCGTGCTGGCACCGGTGCTGTCGCAGCCCTCGTTGCCGTTCCCGATCTCGAAGCGCCACCGGGCGGGCATCGACACGAGCGATGCCGATCTGTCGCTCGTCGCCGATCGATGCGCCGCCGACTCCCTGCGCGTCGTCGGCCTGCGTTTCGACGGCGACCCGTTCGTGCCCGGCGAGCGTTTCGAGATGCTGCGCCGCCGACTCGGGGACGGCTTCGTGTCCATCGAGCTCGACCAGTCGGACGGCAACCCGAACGGCCCACTCGGCCACCGTCACTCGGTGCTCACCGGAGACCTCATCGACATGCCCGGCGAGCCGACCCGCCACGCGCTCGACACCGTCCTCGACCTGTTCCGAAACAAGCTGCTCGCTACCGACTGAAGGATCGCTCGTGGACTTCGGCATCGCTGGCAAGGTCGCACTCGTCGTCGGCGGGAGCAAGGGGATCGGTCTCGAATCGGCCAGGATGCTCGCGGCCGAGGGATGCCGCGTCGCCGTTGTCGCCCGCACGCAGCACCACATCGACCGTGCGGTCGGCGGCATCCGGGAGGCGGGTGGCGAGGCGGTCGGCATCGCCGCCGACATGAGCACGCAGGACGGCATCGAGCGGGCGGTCGCCGAGACGAACGCGCTGCTCGGCGCGCCGCTCATCGTCGTCACCCAGGCCGATTTCCACGTGCGCGGCTTCTTCGAGGAGGTCACGCGCTACGAGGACTACGTCGACTCGTTCCGCACCTACACGATGAGCCAGGTGTCCATGCTGCACGCCGTGCTGCCGGCGATGAAGGAGGTGGGTTGGGGGCGGTTCGTGCACATCGGGTCGGCGACGGCGAAAGAACCCCAGGACAAGCCGCCGCACACAGTGGCCAACGGCACCCCGGCCATCGACCGTCGGCCTGCTGAAGAGCGTCGCCGACGAGTACGCCCGCTACGGCATCACGATCAACACCGTCGCACCGGGTTGGATCGCGACGAAGACGACGAACTGGTACCTGACGACCCACGAAGGGCTCACCGACGACGACCAGCGTCGCAACTGGATGATCGAGCGAGCCGGTGTCCCCGCCGGACGCCTGGGCGAGCCGACGGAGACCGCATCCACCATCGTGTACCTGTGCTCGCACCAGGCCGGGTACCTGAACGGCCACTACATCGCCGTCGACGCCGCCCATCACCGCTCGGCCTTCTGAGCGACCGCTCCCGCCGGAGCGTGCGGTGCGGCTCCAGCTCGCGCTCTGGCCAGAGCTGCCGCCGGAGGAGGCGAGGTCCGGTGGCGATCAGAGCTGGATGATGCCGGTGGCGGCGCCGTCGAAGCGTTGGCACTGGTGGTGCCTCGTCATCGAGGACCCGGCGGGACCGAGCGCCATGTGCGCGCGCAGGTTGCGTCGGTGGAACAGCACGGTGAGCGCCTCGTCGTGACGACCCACCTCGGCGTCGGCGATCACGAACCGCTCCAGCTCGCGCTCCGCGTCGCGCCAGTCGGTGGGCCGACGGCCCAGCAGCTGGTACACGTCGTCGAGGTCGGCGTCGTCGAGCCCGCCGCCGATCTCGTGGCGCCGCTGCAGGTGGCGGGCGATGCGGAAGGCGAGGCGCAGGTGGTGCCGCACCTCAGGGTCGTCGACCGTCACGGCGCCGAGTGCCCGCACCAGCTGACCGAACGTGGCGTCGTCCCGACCAAGGGCGGGCGCCGGTACCTCCACGGACGGCAGATCGATGCCCAGGTACTCGCCGAGGAAGTCGGTGGCCATCAGGTTCGTCTCGCTGTTCCACTGCATGAAGGTCATGAGGTCCGTCTCGGGCTCCGGCGCGGCGACGGCGGCGCCGAACTGCAGCTGGTTGCCCATGCACGCTGCGAAGTGGTGACGCTTGATCGCCTCCAGGTCGACGGGCTCGCCGGTCAGTTCCTCGTAGCGCCCGGACAGCTTCCCCATGTCGCCGAACGGGATCAGCGTGTCGCGCATCCGCCAGATCGTGATGTCGCCGAGCGGGTCGCCGACGTGCCCGAACTCCAGGTCGATGATCGCCACGAGGTGGCCGTCGGAATGGTGGAACTGGCCAGAGTCCCACACGCACGGCCCGAGTCGACCGCTGCCCGCCGGCAGGTGGCGGTGGTGCCAGCCGAGGCAGAACTCGGCGAATGGATCTGCGTGCTGCTTGCGCTCGCGGTAGCGCCGCTCCATGTTGCGGTGGCCGGCCATGCCCGTGTCCTCGCCCGGGCCGGGGTGGGTGATGCCGGCCTCGAGGTAGGGCGCCGGGTCGGACCGGTGCAGGCGCGCCAGCTGCTGCAGGTACTCGTCCACCACACGGTCGCGGTCGACGTCGTCAACACCCTGGAAGTGGGGCCGGCCCGCCACCCGGTCCATGAGGACGGCGTCGATCATGCCCGGCGTCTCCAGGAAGCCGTGCAGGTGCGGCACCGGGAATCCGTGCTCCTCCATCAGCCGGTGGAACGTGTGCTCGTGCGTGAGTGGGAAGGCCTCGGAGTCCGTGCGATCACCGCGCAGCACGAGCGGAACGACCCGGCCGTCGAGTTCGAGGTCGAGGAACCACGTGGGCCGCCAGCGCAGCTGCCGTTCGATGCGCACGACGCGCCCACCGGCGTGGTCCTCGACGATGCTCGACGCCTCAGCGAGGGACGGGACGTGAGGAGCGGCGGTCACGTGCCCCTCGGCTCACGCGGTAGGCCGAGCGCCCGTTCGCCGAGAAGGTTGCGCATCACCTCGTTGCTGCCGCCGGAGATCGTGTACGCCTTTGCGTAGAGCAGCTCGTCCTGCCAGTGGCCGCTATCGAGCGCGTCCGGGTCGTCGGTGGCGAGCGTGCCGCGCGCGCCCTGGATCTCGACGCCGAGGTACGAGAGGTCCTGGTTGAGGTTGGCGAAGCCGAGCTTGATCATCGGCACGTCGGCCGCGTTGAACTCGCCGCGCAGGCGGCGGCCGATCGCCGCTTCGGAGAGCAGCGTGGCGATCTCGACGCGGGCGTGGAACCCGGCGAGCCGTTGGCGCATCACCGGGTCGTCGGCCAGCGTGCCGCCTCCCGGGCCCGACGGTGTCACCCGGGCAACGGCGACGAGGGCGTCGAGGTTGCGGCGCAGACGGATGACGAGTGCGCCGACGCCGGCCCGCTCCGACGCAAGGCTGGTGGTGGCGATGTGCCAACCGTTGTTCACCTCACCGATCAGCGCGCTCGCCGGCACGTGCACGTCGTCGAAGAACACCTCGTTGAAGTCCGATGTACCGGTCATCTCCTTCAGCGGGCGCACCGTGACGCCGGGCAGCTTCATGTCGAACGCGAAGGCGCTGATGCCGGCGTGCTTGGCCGCCGCCGGGTCGGTCCGGGCGAGAAGGTAACCCATGTCGGAGAAGGCGGCGTTCGTGCTCCACACCTTCTGCCCGTTCACCACGAAGTGGTCGCCGTCTCGGATCGCCGTCGTGCGCATGGACGCCAGGTCGCTGCCGGCATCGGGTTCGCTGAACAGCTGGCACCACACGTGCTCGTAGCTGCGGATCTTGGGCAGGTACGCCGCCTGTTGCTCGTGCGTCCCGAAGTGCAGGAGGGCGTGCGCGGCCAGGCTGCCCGAACCGATCGGGACCGGTGCGCGGGCGATCGCGAGCTCTTCGGTGACGACCAGCTCCTCGACGGCGCGGTAGCCGTCGCGCCCGCCGAACTCCACCGGCCAGTCGGCGCCGTAGAACCCTGCGGCGTACACCTTCCGGCTCCACTCGCGCAGCACCTCCGACTCCGCGGCGTGCTCTGGTGAACGGGTGCCGACCCGGTACGGCAGATGGGGCACGTCGGAGGCGACGAGATCGCGGATGCGCTGCCGGAGTGACCCCTCGTCGAACTCGCCCATCTCTGCCCCCGGCTGATCGCGTCCGTCGGCCCGAGACTAACCTGACGCCCGCGTCAAGTGACAGGGGGCGTCGTGTTCGATCTGACCGGCAAGAACGTCGTGGTGACGGGGGGAGGTCGCGGCATCGGTCGGGGCATCGCACGCGCCATGGCCGCGGGTGGCGCGGCCGTCGTCGTCGCCGGGCGCAGCGCGCAACCGCTGCACGACACCGTCGTCGAGCTCCGAGAGCTGGGGGCCACGGCGATCGCCGTGCATTGTGACATCGCCCGGGCCGACGACCTCACGCGGCTCATCGACGCAGCCACGGATGCCAACGGGCCGATCGACTGCTGGGTGAACAACGCCGGCAGCGCCAACGCCGAGGACGTCGGTCCGCTCATCGACCTGCGCGAGGACCAGTTCGACGCCGTGGTCGACCTAAACCTGAAGTGGACGTTCTTCGCCGCTCAGGCGGCGGCCCGGGCGATGCTCGGGCGCGGCGGTTCGATCGTGAACATCTCGTCACGCAGCGGCTCGCAGCCCTGCCCGATGACGGGTCACTACGGCGCAGCCAAGGCGGGTGTCGAGAGCCTCACGGCGACGATGGCGGTGGAGTGGGGCCACCACGGCATCCGGGTCAACGCCGTCGCCCCGGGCCTCGTGCCGACCGAGGAGAGCCTCGCTGCAGGTGGCTCGATGAGCAAGCCGAGCCGCGTCGCCCGTCAGGTCGAGTCGGTGCCGCTGCGCCGGCTAGGTACGGTGGCCGACATCGGCGCGGTGTGTGCGTTCCTCGCCGCCGACGAGTCGGCGTGGATCACCGGCGAGACCATCCAGGTGACGGGCGGCAGCCGTATACCCGTCGGCTATCTGACCTACATGCATCACGTCACGCAGCAGCTCGCCGAGGGTGCTACGCCCTCGACCTGAGCCTGGCCCGGGCCACCTGGCGGGCGTGGGCCGGCCGGCCGCCGAGCTCGGCCCGCAGCGCCAGCAGCCGCATGGTCCACGCCACGAGGCCGTACTCCGCCGTCACGCCGATGCCGCCGGTGACCTGGTGGCAGTCGTCGTAGGCCTCCTGCGCGGTGTGGCAGGCGAAGGTGGCGGCCGACGCGGTGAGGAACTCGTCGGTGTGGTGCCAGGCGCCGCGTCTGGCGAGCCACATCGTCGCCTGCGCGTTCGAGTACGAGCGGGCGAGCCGGTGCTGCACGGCCTGGAACGAACCGATCGGCCGCCCGAACTGCACCCGATCGGTGACGTGGCGGGCGGTGAAGGCGACGGCCGCGTCGGCCATCGCCGCGGTCTCCGCGGCGATCCCGACCTGCCACGCCCGCCGCAGCGCCGCGCCGCTGCCCTCGCCAAGCCGCGTCGAGCGCCGCACCCGCACCCGACCCATCGGGTAACCGGAGCGCGACGCCACGGGTTCCACGTCGACGTCGTCGGCGCTGGCCACCGACGCGGTGTCGCCGTCGAGCACGAGGTACGCGTCGCACAGCCCGGCCCAGCGGACGAGACCCGCCGGCGACGAGACGAGTCCGACGAGGTCGGGCAGGTCGCGCGCACCGGCGAGCGGGCCGACGAGCACGCGGGCCACTACGGGTGCGCAGGCGACGGCGGCCGCAGCGCGCTCGGCTACGAGCACGGCCTCGATCGGCCCACCGTCCCGGCCGGCGTCCCGGTGGGCATCGAGGAATCCACCGACACGCAGCCGGTCGACGAGCGCGACGTCGATGCCATCGCCGATCTCGCGCGCCCGTGCCGGCCCGGCGTGGTCGCGGAAGAGCGCGCGCAGCGCCTCGTCGAGCTGCTGCTGCTCGGGCGTGAGATCCAGGTCCATGTCAGCGCCCCCGCGGCAGGTCGAGGCAGAGACGCGCGATGAGGTCGAGCTGCACCTCGTAGGCGCCGGCGGCGATCATGCTCGTGGTGCCGGTGACGACCTGGCGGTCGGCCTCGGTGCCGGCGGCCAGCGCCTGGTCACCGAGCACCTCCTGGCAGGTCCACGCCGCGATTCGCTCCATCGGCCCCGTGATCGAGCGCGACACCGCGGCCATCGGGCGCGAGCCGAGCGGATCGCGGATCCGCTCGGCCACCGCTGCGTAGTTCAGCGCCCGTGCCGCCTCGCACCAGGCGTAGGCCGCACCGAGCGCCTCTTCGGTGCCCGGGTTCGTGACGTCGACACCGAGCCGTTCGGCGTCGGCCACCGTCTGGTCGAGCACGTGCTCGGTGTGCTGGTGGCGGGCGATGCCGACGCGTTCGTTGGCGAGCACGTTGCGCACGATGCCCCACCCCTGGTTCTCGTCGCCCAGTCGGTTGGCCACCGGCACGACGACGTCGGTGAAGTGGATCTCGTGGATCAGGTGGTGGGCGTAGGGGTTGG
>JAYUAM010000269.1:0-4965 GCA_043741295.1 Acidimicrobiia bacterium | reverse complement strand
CCGGTACCCGCCCCGGTCGCCGCACCGACCCCGGCTGCGCACGCCCCGGCCGCCGCACCGAACCCGACGGTGGCGACGCCGCTTCCGTCCCGGGTCGTGCCGCCCAGCCCGACCACCGCCGTACCGCCCGCCCCCACCTTCAGCCCGATGTCCGGCGGCGTCGGATTCGGCACGCCGGGCGGCATGGCGTCCGGCGATGGCCTGGACGAGCGGCTCGCCGCCAGCTCGGGCCTGAGCTCGCTCCTCGGACAGGCCCGTGTCACCCCGGCCGGACTGCCCCAACGGGCGGCCGGCGCCACGCGGCGCAGCGTGCCCGGTCCGGCACCCGTTCCCGACGAACCCCACGGCCGCGGTGCCCGCTCGGCCGACGACGTCCGTTCGATGCTCTCCCGCTTCCGCGGTGGCGTCGAGCGCGGTCGCCACCTCCCCGAACCCACCGCTGCCCGCAGCACAGAGGACTGATCATGAGCAACCTGAGCATCGACGCCCAGAACCTGAACTGGCTCGTCGGCAACTTCGTCAGCCGGGTGCCCGGCGTGCGCGACGCGGTCGTCGTATCGTCCGATGGGCTCCTCATGGCGCTCTCACCCGGCCTCGACCGGGCCGGGGCCGACCAGCTCGCCGCCATCGCCAGTGGTCTGACGAGCCTCACCCGGGGCGCGTCACGCTGCTTCGGCGGTGGTCGGGTGAACCAGGTGGTCGTCGAACTGGAACACGCGTTCCTGTTCGTCACGTCGATCTCCGATGGCTCCGCGCTCGCGGTCATCGCCAACGCCAACGCCGATGTCGGCCTGGTCGGCTACGAGATGACGCTGCTCGTCGAACGGGCCAGCGCCGTGCTCTCCCCCGCCCTCATCGCCGAACTCCAGGCTTCACTACCCCGTCACTGACGCCCGCGATGAGTCCGCCCAACCGCCCTCAACCGCCGCGCCGACCGACGCCGCCGAGCCCGAACGCGGGCCGTACGACGCCGACGACGGCCGCGGCGTCAGCATCGACGTCGGCTAGCGCCACGTCGCCCGGTGCCGGTCCGTCGGCTGCGGGCCCGGCCGGCGCGGGCCAGGCCGGCGCGGGCCAGGCCAACGCGGTCCCCGGCGCCCCGGTGGAACCAGCGGTGACCGATGCCGCTCCGCCCCGCATGCGCATCGTGCGCCCGTACGCGATCACCGGTGGGCGCACGCGCTCCGGTGATGCCGATCTACCGATCGAGACGCTCGTCGTCACCACGCCCAAGGGCGACAAGAACATGCTCGGGTTGGCCCTCGAGCGGCGATCGATCGCCCAGCTCTGCCACGAACCGATCTCGGTCGCCGAGGTCGCCGCCCGCATCGGTGTGCCCCTCGGGGTCGCTCGTGTCCTCGTCGGCGACATGGCCAGCGACGGCTTCGTCGAAGTCCACCGTCCACAATCCGCAGGTCGACCTGACCTCCGACTCCTAGAAAGGGTTCTCGGTGGCATTCGCGCGATCTGACAGCCAGCCGACGCCGACGTCAACGTCGACTGGAGGAACGTCCACGAACATGCTGCCGGTGAAGATCGTCATCGCCGGAGGGTTCGCGGTCGGCAAGACCACCTTCGTCGGCTCGATCTCGGAGATCACCCCGCTGACCACGGAAGCGGCGATGACGTCGCAGAGCATAGGCGTCGACAACGCCGGCGAGGTCACCACGAAGACCACGACCACGGTGGCGATGGACTTCGGCCGCATCACCCTCGGCGACGGCCTGCTCCTCTACCTGTTCGGCACGCCCGGCCAGGACCGCTTCTGGTTCATGTGGGACGACCTCGTTCAGGGTGCCATCGGTGCCGTCGTCCTCGTCGACACCCGACGGCTCGCCGACTGCTTCCCGGCGATCGACTACTTCGAGGAACGCAGCATCCCGTTCGTCGTCGCCCTCAACTGCTTCGACGGCCGGGCGATGCACGGCCCCGACGCTGTGCGCGAGGCCCTCGGGATCCCGGACGACGTGCCGATCGTGCTCACGGATGCCCGACGTCGCGACGTGACCAAGCAGACGTTGATCGAGCTCGTCAGCCACGCCATCAGCCGCGCCGCCACCTGACCCGGCTCATCCGATCGCGTCGGCGGCCCGTCGGTCGGCGACTCGACGAGGTGACCCGGCGGGCCGGGTACGGTGTCGTCGCCACTCGTTGCGGTCACGTCCGGCGCGCAGTAGCGGGAGTGCAGCCCGACGCTCTCGCCGCCGGTCGACCCGCGTCAGCCGACTGAGGGGTCGGTGAGGCGGACGACGCCGGCCCCCTGCAGGCGAAGCAGCGTCGAGCAGACCTCGAACGCCGTGAGGCCGCTGAGCTGCACGATGTCGACGACGGTTCGCCGTCCGTCGACGCGCGCCACGACCGCCCACTCGCCCGGGGGAATGGTGATGGCGTCACTGCCGTCGGGAAGGTACGGGTCGAGCTCGACCACGGCTTCGAGCGACGGGATGCCGTCGGCGATCGCCCGCCATTCACCGAGCCGCGCCCGCGCCTGGGCGGCGAGCTCGCGACCGTCCCACGCGAACGCCGCCCCGAAGCCGCTCGTGCGCCCCTCGTGGAAGTCGTACGCCGTTTCGGGCTGGAGGAACAAGGGAAAGAGTGCGTCGATCATGCGTTCCTGGAGCGCCGAGCGGACGCGGCTGGCGTCGATGCCAGGCGTGCGCGCCAGCGCGACGCTGGGGTCGGTGCTGGCCTGCACCGCGGACCAGCCGGTGACGCTCACGACGCCGGCCCGCACGAGGGCGTCGCCGATCTCTACGTCGTCGGGCCGCGCCGCCGAGGTGACCGCGCCGTCGACGAACCACACCGAGCACGGCTGGTCGCCGCCCACCTCGAGCACGCCGGTCGAGCGGTTGGCAGCCAGGAAGACGACGAGCTCGTCGAGGGGGAGCGACTCGAAGTTGGCTTGCAAGGACGACATCCGGGCCGAGTATAGGAACCAGGCCGCCGCTGCGGTCGTGTTCGCAGCCAGGACCGCCGCATCGCAGGCATCGCTGCGGGGCCGGACCGCGACGAGCGCGCGGTGTCGGGTGGACGTTCGGGGTGGGGCGGTCGACTGTTCGCCGCCCGGTGCGCCGGTCACTCGGACCGGTCGCACCGGGCGAACCTGCTGTGGGCCGGGCAGGATTTGAACCTACGTAGGCAGAGCCGGTTGATTTACAGTCAACTCCCTTTGGCCACTCGGGCACCGACCCAGGCGCTTGAGCCGGAGCGATGCTAGTGGCCGACACGGCGGGCCGGCCAACGCCATTCGGTGCGAGCCGGTGCCGTCGCCGCTCAGGCGAGCGAGACCGGACGGCCCCCGCTCAGCCGGCCGCCGCGACCGTGGCCGCGACCGTGGCCGCCGTCGGCGGCGCAGCCGTGGCCGCCGCCGGCGGCGCAGCCATTGCCGCCGCCGGTGGCGACATCGTCGTCGTCGTCGTCGGCGGCGGCGACATCGCCGCCGCAACCAGCGGCCGGGCCGGACCGATGGCGACGGCGCCGGCGAGCACGAGGCGGCGCAGCGTGGCACTCACCACGTAAGCGCTGGCGCCGGTAACGTGAGCCAGTTCGGCCACCGTTCGGCACCCGTCGACATGGGTGAGCAACCAGACATGCTCCGGGTTGACCGGCGCGTCGAAACCGCTGCAGCGGGGCACGCACGTAAGCGTCGGCACGATCTTGGCGAGTTCGCGCCACTGCCGGCGCCGCATCGACGCCTCGGCGAGCACGACGTCGACCGGCACCCGGCAGAGCGGCCCGAAGTGGTGGTAGCGCCCGGCGTCGAACGCGCACTCGATACCGTGCCGGGGAAGGTACGGCGTCACCGTGTCGACGATCCGTTCGCGGAGCGCCTGCCGCAGACGTTCGCGCGAGATGCCCGGCAGCGCGTCGAGGGCGGCGCCGGTGCCCTGGCCGGTGTCGGACAGGACCGCGTCCTCCCACTGCCCGTCGTCGATGATCCGGTAGCCGACGAGTGCGGCGCGCAGCGACGGGCACCCGAGGTAGGTGCCGTAGCTGATCTGGCCGTCGTGGAACCACACCTCGCTCTCGCCATCGAGACGGAGGACACCCGACTGGCTCGACGCCTCGAGCAACAGGAGCATGTCGGTCAACGACGCGAAGTGCAGGGACCCCCGTAGCTCCACGTCCGCATCGTAGAGCGCAGGGGCGGTCGATCCGCACCGATCCGCACCGGTAGGCGCCGGCCGGTTGCCTACCATGAGCCCATGCCGTCCTTCGATGTCGTCTCCGAAGTCGACCACCAGGAAGTCCGCAACGCGATCGATCAGGTTCAACGCGAGATCGCCACCCGCTTCGACTTCAAGAACACGAACACCGACGTCGAGCAGAAGGAGCTGACCTTCACGCTGCGATCGGCGTCCGAGGACCGCCTGCGCGCCCTTCGCCAGGTGCTCGAAGAACGGCTCGTGAAGCGCGGGGTATCGCTCAAGGGTCTCGACTACGCCAAGGTCGAGGAGGCGGCCGGCAGCACCGTTCGTCAGGTGGCGACGCTGGCCGTCGGCATCTCGTCCGACAAGGCGCGCGAGGTCAACCGCCTCCTGAAGGAGAAGGGGCCGAAGGGCCTGTCGAGCCAGACGCAGGGCGACCAGGTGCGGGTCACGGGCAAGAAGCGCGACGACCTGCAGGCTGCCATCGCTGTCCTCAAGGAGGCCGACCTCGGCATCCCGCTGCAGTTCACGAACTTCCGGGACTGAGCCGACGATGCCGTTCCACCACGTGGCCTACGCCTGCCGTGACACCGAGGCGACGCGCCACTTCTACGAGGACCTGTTCGGATTCCGCCTGCGCCACACCGAGGTCGCCGGCTTCCCCAACGGCGGCTCGATGCGCCACCTCTTCTTCGACACGGGCGACGGCTCGTCGATCGCCTTCTTCCACGTCGAGAACGTCGGTGAGAGCGACGACTGGCGGGCCGACGTGTCGACCGGCAACGGGCTGCCGGTGTGGGTGAACCACGCGGCGTTC
>JAYUAM010000268.1:0-4966 GCA_043741295.1 Acidimicrobiia bacterium | reverse complement strand
AGCAGTCGAGTCCCTCGGGACCGGCGGTGGCGAGCACGACGAACGGCGACAGCTCGACGAACCGCCGGTAGTGCTCGCTCAGGCGGTCGATCTCCTTGGTGATCGACGTCGGCACCGGCGCGTCGTACAGCTCGTGCAGGGTGTCGAGGCTGGTGATCTGGTCGTCGGCGACGGCGACGACGGCGATCAGGTCGGCATCGGCGACCGGGAAGCCGGGTTCGCTCGTCACGCGTCCACGTTACCGCGGGGTCCCCCCGCGAGTGGTCGGCGGGCTGCGACAATCGCCGGGTCATGTACGACGGCGATGTTCTCGACGGGTTCGACGCCCGCCGCAAGCCCACCTATCCGAGCGTGCCCGCTGACCCGGGTCTCGTGGTAGAGGACCGCGCCTCGGGGTTCTGCGGCGATGTCGTGCGCACGTCGTTCGAGGCGGTAACGCTGCGATCGCGCAAGAACGAGTTCCGCCACTTCCGCTGGAAGCCGGGCGGGTTTCTTCTCGCCGGTCGACCGGTCACGCTGGTGCTGCCGGTCGTCGCGCCGTTGAACACGGCGAACACGGTGAAGGTCACGGCATCCGGCTCCGTCGCGTCGGCCAAGCCGACGCCGGCTCGGGTCGCGCGCGCCAGCCGCATCTGGGTCGAGGGTCGCCATGACGCCGAACTCGTGGAGCACGTGTGGGGAGACGACCTGCGTGAGCTGGCGATCGTGGTCGAGCCGATGCACGGCATCGACGATCTCGCCATAGCCGTCTCCCGCTTCGGTCCCGGTCCGGCCCGCCGACTGGGGGTGCTCGTCGACCATCTCGTCGACGGCTCGAAGGAGGCCCGTCTCGCCGCGGCCGTGCGCCACCCCAACGTGCTCGTCACCGGCCATCCGTTCGTCGACGTGTGGGCGGGGATCCGTCCGAAGGTGCTCGGCCTCGCCGACTGGCCGGACGTGCCCCGCGGGACGCCGTGGAAGGAGGGCCTGTGCGCCCGGCTCGGCGTGCCGTTCGAGGGATTCTGGCCCCGCCTGCGCAACGCCGTCACCACCTATGCCGATCTGCGACCCGAGCTCGTGGGCGCCGTCGAACGGCTCATCGACTTCGTGGCCGACGGTGACGGGCCGGCCGAGGCGTAAACGCCGGCGCACTGACGTCGAGTGGTGGGCCGGTCAGCGGTGCGTGGCGTTGCGGGCGATGGCGACGAAGGCGCGGACGTAGCGGTGCGCCCGCCGTGCCGGCCAGGCGAGCACCAGTGGCACCGGCGGGGCGTCGATGACCGGCACGTACACGATGTCCGGGTGGGGATGCAGCGTTGCCGTCGAGGCGGGGGTGATGCCGATGCCGGTGCCGGCGGCGATGGCCACGAGCCAGTCGTCCATCGTCGACACCTCGGCGCCGATCGTCGGGCGCGGAGCCCGCGGCCACAGTGCCAACGTCGTCGTGCCCGTCACCGCATTGACCACGATCGAGTCGCGGGCGAGGTCACGCAGTCGCACGGACGACGACTGCGCGAGACGATGCGAGACCGGTAGCACGGCGAGCCGCGCCTCGTCTTCGATCAGCGCGCTGCGCAGCCCCGGCTCCGTGATCGGCCCGCGCACCAGGGCCACATCCACATCGCCACGGGCGAGTCCAGCCAGTCGGTCGTCCCGGCGGCGCACCATGAGGGGCCGGTCGGGGTGGGAGTCGTTCCAGGCGCGCACGATCGCTGCGCTGTGGGCGGCCGTGCTCCAGCTCAGTCCGAAGCGCAGCGGGGCGACGCCGCTGGCGGCCGAGGCGATCGCGTTGTCAAAGGCGCGCACGGCCGCGCCAGCGGACGTGACGAATCCGTGCCCGGCCTCGGTGAGCTCGAGGTGGTGGGTGGAACGGTCGACGAGCCGGACGCCGAGGTGCGCTTCGAGCTGGGCGAGTGTCCGGGACAGCGCGGGCTGAGAGACGTGCAGCGCCTCGGCGGCTCTCGTGACGTTGCGCTCCTCGGCGATGGCGAGGAAGCACCGCAGGTGTCGCACGTCGACCGTCATGCGCGCTGAGCATAACCACGCCAGGATGGGCATTTCACCGGGTGGCTTCCGAGGGCGACGATGGGCGGCGTGACGACCGCTCCCGCTGGCCCACCGTCGGAACGGTACGGGTCACCCGATGACGGTGCGCCTGCCGCCGGCGCACCGGCCGGTCTCGCCGCAGGGGGACGGGCCGGCGCGCTCCTCGTGGCGGGCTCGATGAGCTCGGTCCACGTCGGCGCTGCCCTCGCGACGACCCTGTTCGCCCGCATCGGAGCGCCGGGCGTCGTGCTCCTGCGCCAGGGCGTCGGCGCCGCCCTGCTGCTTGCGATCGTGCGCCCCCGGCTCACCGGCCGTTCACGGGCCGACTGGACGGCGGTGGTCGCGCTCGGGCTCGTGTTCTCGGTGATGAACACGACGTTGTACGAGGCCATCGCCCGCCTGCCTCTCGGCGTGGCGGTCACCGTCGAACTGCTCGGCCCGCTCGGGCTGGCCGCCGCGCTCTCGCGCCGGGTGCACGAGGTTGTCCTCGTGCTCCTGGCCGGCACGGGCGTCGTCCTGCTCGAAGGGCTCGCCCACGACATCGACGTCGTCGGCGTGATCTTCGCCCTCGTGGCGGCGGGCGGCTGGGCGAGCTACATCCTGCTCAGCCGGCGCGTCGGGCGCCGGTTCGCCGGCGTCGACGGCATTGCCCTGTCCATGGCGGTCGCTGCCGTCACCGTCGCTCCCTTCGGGATCGCGACGGGTGGGCGCGGCCTGCTCCACCCGTCGACGTTCGCGCTCGGTGCCGTGGTGTCGGTGCTGTCGGCCGTCGTGCCGTTCACGTTCGAGGTCCACGCCCTGCGGCGGGTGCCGGCGCGCATCTTCGGCGTCGTCCAGAGCCTGAGCCCGGTGGTTGCGGTGATCGTCGGTTGGCTGCTCCTCGGTCAGGCGCTCGGGCTGTCCCAGCTCGCGGCCGTGGCCTGCGTCGTGGCCGCCTGCGCGGGCACGGTGTGGGCGGCGCGTCCGAAGCCGCCCGGCACCGAGGAAGAGCGCGGCTTGCTGAGCGAGACGGCCACCTCCGCGGCCGGCACCGGTTGACCGATGGGTCGATGACGCCGTAGAAGAACGATGAGCAGCGCGATCGCCCCGACGAGCAGTCCGACGAACCCGAACACGGCTGTGCCGAGCGCTGTGCCGATGCCGATGGCGCTCAGCGCGCCGATGATCGGCCCGGCGCAGCACGCCGCGCAGGCCACCGCCCCGACGGCGACGAGGCCGGCACCCTCCTTGCCAGGACCGGCGCCCGGGTTCCGCCACGCGCTCATGCCGACGCCGCGAACACGGCATCGAGCAGTGGGGCGGCATCGTCGGGCGCCGTGACCTCGAGAGCGATGCCGCGCTCGTCGATCGTCAGTGCGAAGCCGAAGAAGCGGCAGCAGTCCTGCTCGGCATCGGCAAGTCGGGCAACCTCGGCGGCCGGGGTGCCCGGCGCGAAGGTGAGCCGCACGCCGTGGTCCACCATGTCGCGGGCGACAACCCGCGCGAGCAACCCGCGCCAGTCGTCGAGCCGATCGTCGACGCGCTCGTGGGCGAGCGTGCACACGATCGGTGCGGCCGTCGACGCCGCCCGCGCCCTGGTCGTGAACGACACCGACCGCGACGGGGCCGACGCCATCGCCCGCCCGGCGGCTGCGCCGGTCGTCGGCTCGTCGGCGGTGACGCAGCCACACGAGTCGTCGCAGCGGCCCGCTGGTCGGTGGCGCTCGAGCGAGCGGGCGGCCTGCTGCAGGTCGGCGGTGAGCGTCACGAGCTCGGCGATGCGCTCTATGGCGCTCGCCAGCTTGGCGGCGACGAGGCGGCGCAGGCCGTCCTGCACGGGCCCACATTCGCCGCCGTCCCACGCGGTCACCAGGCCGGCGATCTCATCGAGCGAGCAGCCGAGCTGCTTGGCGCGGGCGATGAACGCCAACCGCTCGACCGTGTCGTCGTCGTAGAGCCGGTAGCCGGCCTCGGTGCGGGCCGCCGTGGGCAGCAACCCGATCTCCTCGTAGAACCGCAACGTGGCCGGGGTGAACCCGGTCCGGTCGGCGATGTCCTTGATCCTGTACGCGGTGGTCACCCGTGCAGGATAAACCTTCGAGCCGACTCGAAGGTCAAGGGGCGAGCGGCATGCTCGTGAGCAGCGGGCGAAGCGCCGTCGCCGCCAAGCGGTCGCCGACGCGGCGGAGGCTCGGCACTGCGAAGTGGTAGCCGACCACCGCCACGAGCGCGCCGAGCGCCAACCCGGCCACGACGTCGCCGGGGTAGTGGACGCCGACGTACACCCGGGCCAACGCCATGAGCAACGCGGCTACGGCGGCGATACGACCCCAGCGCCCGGTCCAGCGGTGGCCGGGGCGGCGGCCCGCGTGTCGGCCGACGAGCAGCAGCCCGGCGGCGACGGCACCGGCCACGGTGGAGTGGTCGCTCGGGAACGAGAAGTCGGTCGTGCGCGAGGCGAGCAGGTGGACGTTCGTCAGTGTGGTGTACGGGCGGGCGCGGTCGACGGCCCCGCCGATCACCTGGGCGAGGCCGAGGGCGACGAGCGCCGCGATGGCCGCCCACACCGCCCCGGCCAGCGCGCCGCGGTCATCGTGGTGACGGCCATCGAGGTAGGCGATGGCGAGCAGCACGGCGAACACGACGATGCCGCCCTTGGCGTAGAGGTTGACCGCGTCGTTGGCCCACGTGGTGCGGGGCACGAGATCATTGATCCATCGAAAGAGGGTGCGATCCACTGCCTGGTCCGTTCCGTCGTGGCCGCCACGGAGTGTAGGGCGGGTGCGCTGGCTGACGCGGAGCATCCTCAGACGACGGTGTGCCGGTCGTGACCGACGCCGAATGAATCGACGCACCGCCCGGACGGGCGTGGGTCAGGCGATGGTGGCCATGTCGGGCGCCGTCGTGCGGGTGCGCTTGAGCTCGAAGAAGCCGGGGGTCTCGGCCATCGCCACGACGCCGT
>JAYUAM010000267.1:0-11466 GCA_043741295.1 Acidimicrobiia bacterium | reverse complement strand
GCCCTGTTCGCCCTCATCGCCCTCGGCTACACGATGGTCTACGGCATCGTCGAGCTGATCAACTTCGCCCACGGCGATCTGTTCATGCTCGGCTCGGTCGTGAGCGCCATCGTGCTCGAGCAGTGGTTCGGACAGACGACGTCGTCCGCGATGGCGTGGGTGCTCATGGCGGTGGCGATGGTCATCGCCATGGTGGCCTGCGCGCTCATGAACATGCTCGCCGAACGCGTCGCCTACCGACGGCTACGCAACGCGCCGAAGCTGGCACCGCTCATCACTGCGGTGGGCATCAGCTTCATCTACCAGAACATCGGCATAAAGCTCAACGGGTCGGCGCCCCACTCACGGCACCCGGTGCTGCCGAAGACGGCGATAAAGATAGCTGGCATCGAGATCCGCATCGTGTACATCGTCGTCGTGCTCATCACGGTACCGATGCTGCTGCTGCTCACGTGGATCGTGCAGAAGACCAGGATGGGCAAGGCGATGCGGGCCACGGCTCAGGACCGAGACGCCGCGCTGCTCATGGGAATCGATGTGAACAAGGTGATCTCGTTCACCTTCGCCCTCGGTGGCGCCCTGGCCGGTGCCGCCGGCATGCTCGCACTTCAGGTGTTCGGACAGACCCGCTATGACTCTGGGTTCCGGCTCGGCCTCATCGCCTTCACGGCCGCCGTGCTGGGTGGTGTCGGGAACCTGCTTGGCGCAGTGGTGGGTGGCGTGCTCATCGGTGTCATCCAGGCGCTCAACGACGGCGCCCCCCACGGACTCGGGCAGGCGTGGACCCAGACCGTGATGTTCTCGATCCTCATCCTCATGGTCATCTTCCGTCCGGCCGGCATCTTCGGCTCGCACACCCAGGAGAAGGTGTAACCGATGGCGATGTTCGACGATGTCCGCCACCGTTGGCGCAGCGCCCCGCCGGCGGTCCGCGACTTCGGTCCGGCCGTGGTGATGCTGGCCGTGGCCCTCCTCCTGCCACTCGTGTCGTCGACCGCGGAAGGGGCGATCCTTCCGAAGGCGACGCTCGTGTTCTGCGCGGTGTACGCGCTGTTCTCGATGGGCCTCAACATCGTGGTCGGCTACGCTGGCCTGCTCGATCTCGGCTACGTGGCCTTCTTCCTGTTCGGCGCCTACGTCGCCGCCTGGCTGATGTCCGACTTCTGGTACACGAAGAACCTCCACTTCCTCGACACGGCCCTGCCGTCCATCGCCGGCATCCACATCTCATTCTGGCTCGTGATGATCGTCGCCGCCCTCGTGGCCGCCCTTGCCGGTGTCATCATCGGCGCCCCGACGCTGCGGTTGAAGAGCGACTACCTCGCTCTCGTCACGCTCGGCTTCGGCGAGATCCTGCCCGAGGTGTTCCGCAACGGCGACAACATCGGTGGGGCGAACCTCACCAACGGCACGAGGGGCATCGGCCCGCTCGATGCCATAGGCAACGGCTTCCTCAAGCCGCTCACGCTCGGCAAGCTCCCGACCAAGGTGCGACCGATCGACCTCGACGCCAAGTACTACATCATCCTCATCTTCTGCGTCCTGTTCGTGTTCGCCTCGATCAAGCTGCGCGGGGGCAAGCTCGGCCGGGCCTGGCTCGCCATCCGCGAGGACGAGCTGGCCGCCAGCCTCATGGGCGTGCCGCTGATGCGCACGAAGCTCTGGGCGTACGCCATCGGTGCCGCCGCCGGTGGCCTGGCCGGCACGTTCTATGCCACCACGGTCGGCATCGTGAACGTCGACACCTTCACGTTCCTGTTCTCGATCATCATCCTCTGCTCGGTGATCCTCGGGGGCATGGGCAACGTGTGGGGCGCCATCCTCGGTGGGGTCGTCATCACGTGGTTCAACTACACCGGGCTGAAGTACGTCGGTGACAAGGTCGGGGTCAACCTCACGAGCTGGAACTTCGCCTTCTTCGGCACGATCCTCGTGCTGATGATGCTGTTCCGGCCGCAGGGCCTCATCCCCGCTGCCCGCCAGAAGCAGGTGCAGGAGCTCGAGAAGAAGCTCGACACGATCGAGGTGGAGGTACAAGTGGAGGCACGACCGGCATGAGCGCGGACAACCTGCTCGAGGCCCGTGGCGTCACGGTTCGCTTCGGTGGACTGGTGGCCGTGAACTCGGTCGACTTCGACATCCCCCGCGGCGCCATCGTGGCGCTCATCGGGCCCAACGGCGCCGGCAAGACCACGTTCTTCAACGTGCTCACCGGGCTGTACACGCCGACGGAGGGCACCGTCGGCTTCGACGGCGCCAGCGTGATCGGTGTGCCGCCGCACAGGATCGCGGCGACCGGCATGGCCCGCACGTTTCAGAACATCCGGCTCTTCGGGGCGATGACGGCGGCCGAGAACGTGATGGTGGCGATGCACTCGCACCTCCACAGCGGCGTGTTCTCCACGATCCTCGGCCTCCCCAAGCAGCGGCGCGAGGAAGCGGCTGCCCGGGCACGGGCCACCGAACTGCTCGACTACGTCGGCATCGGCGGCACCGACGAGGAGTTCGCCAAGAACCTGCCGTACGGCGACCAGCGTCGGCTGGAGGTTGCCCGGGCGTTGGCGCTGAAGCCGAAGCTGTTGTTGCTCGATGAACCGACGGCCGGGATGAACCCGCAGGAGTCGGCGACGTTCACCGACTTCGTCCGCCGGGTGCGCGACGACATGGGTCTCACCGTGCTGCTCATCGAGCACGACATGAAGGTGGTCATGGGGGTGTCTGAGCACATCACCGTGCTCGAGTACGGCGCCAAGATCGCCGAGGGCTCGGCCGCCGACATCCGGTCGAACCCGAAGGTGATCGAGGCGTATCTCGGCAAAGCGGCGACCGAAGGTGTGGCATGAGTGACGTCGTGAGCACACCGGTTGCGGGCGGGCGGGCAAACGGCGGCGCGCCGATGCTCGAGATTGACGACCTGCACGTGTACTACGGCAACATCGCCGCGGTGAAGGGCATCTCTCTACGGGTGTACCCGGGCGAGATCGTCAGCCTCATCGGGGCGAACGGCGCCGGGAAGTCGACCACCATGCGGGCCATCTCCGGCCTGGTGAAGACACGCAAGGGCTCGATCACCTTCGAGGGCGACAAGATCTCCGGGCTCGCCGGTCACGAGGTAGCGCGCCGCGGCATCGCCCAGAGCCCCGAGGGTCGACGCATCTTCGGGCGGATGACCGTTCTCGAGAACCTCGAGCTCGGCGCGTTCATGCGCAAGGACCCGTCCGGCATCGCTGCCGACCAGGATCGCGTCTTCGAGCTCTTCCCCCGCCTCAAGGAGCGCATCACGCAGAAGGCCGGCACGCTCTCGGGCGGCGAGCAGCAGATGCTCGCCATGGGTCGTGCCCTCATGGCCCAACCTCGGCTCCTGCTGCTCGACGAACCGTCGATGGGTCTCGCTCCGGTACTCGTGGATGTCGTGTTCGAGACGATCGAACGCGTGAACCAGCAGGGCGTCACCGTTCTGCTCGTCGAGCAGAACGCGCTCGCCGCCCTGAACATCGCCACGCACGCCTACGTGCTGGAGACCGGGCACATCGAGCTGGAGGGCACCGGCCCCGAGCTCGCGCACAACGACGACGTGCGCAAGGCCTACCTCGGCGAGGACTGAACCCGGCGGTTCGGGCCGGATTCGAACCGGTAGCTCGTACGCTGGAATCGCTTCACCAGGCTTCCCCGAGCTTCGTCGCGTCGGAGGAAGTCATGGCCCAGTTGCCCGTTGCCGTCATCGAGTGGATCGCCGCTCACCACGGCGTGATCGACCGTGCGTCGTTCGTCGAGCACGGCGTCTCCCTCCACCAGATAAACCGCCGGATCGAATCCGGTCGGTTGGTCCGGATGCACTACGGCGTGTACCGCTCCGCCGAGTGGCCTGATTCGGAGCAGGCCCGTTGCGTCGCGGCGTGCCTCGCCGCGACCGACGGAGCCATCTCCCACATGACCGCGGCTCGCCTGTGGAACCTCGGCGCTGCACCGGCGACGCCGTGCATCTCACGATCGCGCGGTGTTCGCGCGTGCGGATCGCCGGCGTCGTTCTCCATCGGAGCGCCCACTGGACGCCGGCCGAGATCGTGACCCTTGACGACGGCATCCGGGTGACGTCGCCGGCTCGCACCGTCTGCGACCTCGCCTCCGTGCTGGGCGAAGGATCTGGCTTCGGTCATCGAGCAGGTTCTCGATACGTTCGACCTGCGGCCGCACACGATCGAGCGGACCGCACGGACGATGCTCGCACCGGGCTGGCGCGGCTCGTCGACGCTGCGGCGGGTGCTGGCCCAGCGCGCCCCGGGATCGTCGCCGCAGGACTCGCACCTCGAGGTGCGGCTCGGTCGCGCCCTCGTCGCCGCTGGCCTACCGGCCCCGGTACCGCAACACCCGATCCCGCTCGACGACGGGATGGTCGTCCATGCCGACCTCGCCTACCCGAGCCTGCGCCTCGCCATCGAGGTCGACCACCGGGCGTGGCACAGCGGCGATCGTGCCTCGGTCGACAAGCGACGGGATCGCCGGGTGCGACTGGCCGGGTACGAGACGGTGCGGGTGAGCGACGACGACCTCACGCGGCGCCTCGGAGAGACGGTCGACCACCTGGTGCGGATCTACCGGCTCCGTTCGCGCGCGGTCGTCGGGGAAGTGGACGCAACCGTGCGGTGACCGCTCGGTCGCGTCCACTTCTCGTCGACGTTGGCCCCCTCGGCCGTGCACCGTGCGGTGCGGTCAGCGGCGGGCGAGGAGGCAGGCGAGCTCGTAGACGATCGTGGCCGCGGCGAGCGAGGTGAGTTCGGCGTGGTCGTAGGCCGGGGCGACCTCGACGACGTCGGCCGACACCAGGTTCGATCCGGCGAGGCCACGCAGGATCATGAGCAGCTCGCGGCTCGTCATGCCCGCTACCTCGGGGGTGCCGGTGCCGGGTGCGTGCGCCGGGTCGAGCACGTCGATGTCGATCGACAGGTAGAGCGGCTTGTTGCCGACCCGCTTGCGGATGCGGTCGACAACCTCGTCGACCCCGAGGCGGTGGATCTGGTCGCAGGTGATCGTACGGAAGCCGAGCGCCTCGTCGGCGGCGAAGTCGTTCGGGCTGTAGACCGGCCCGCGGATCCCGACGTGCATCGACGCGTCGGGATCGAACAACCCCTCTTCGCCGGCGCGGCGGAACGGCGTGCCGTGGGTGAACGGCTCGCCGAAGTAGGTGTCCCACGTGTCGAGGTGGGCATCGAAGTGCACGAGGGCGACCTGGCCGAATCGGCGGTTCACGGCCTTCAGCAGCGAGTAGGCGATCGTATGATCGCCGCCGATCGTCACGAGCGCGCCGACCGGGTGCGGCCCGTCGGCATCGCCGAGCAACGCGCTGGCGTGCTCGGTGATCGTGGCGAGGGATTCCTGGATCGAGAACGGGTTGCAGGCCACGTCGCCGGCGTCGGCCGCCTGGTTGGTGATGAACGGTTGTACGCCGTACTCGGGGTGGAACTGGGTGCGCAGCAGGCGCGAGGCCTGGCGGATCGCCGACGGTCCGAAGCGGGCGCCGGGCCGGTAGCTGACGCCACCGTCGAACGGCACGCCGAGGATGGCGACATCGCAGTACGGCACATCGCGCAGCTCGGGTAGGCGGGCGAACGTGGAGGCTCCGGCGAACCGCGGCACCTTCGTGGCGTCGACGGGCGGGACGGGAGCCGGACGTTCGGCGGGCGGCTGATCGGTCACCTGCGTGACAGTAACGGAGGCCGCGTGCCGGCCGACCGCCCGGTGACCGCCGAGGCGGCGGCTGGGGGCGACGGTCGGGTCCCGCGGTATCGTCGCCCCGATGAGCCTTCCCGTCGACCGCGCCGACATCGTGGTGATCGGCGGCGGGGTGATGGGGGCGAGCACGGCCTTCCACCTCGCCGAAGCGGGCGCCGGCTCGGTCGTGCTGCTCGAGGCGGAACAGCTCGCCGGTGGCTCGACCTCGAAGTCGGCCGGTGGCGTGCGGCTGCAGTTCTCCGACGAGGTGAACATCCGCCTCGCCCTCCGTTCGCTCGATGCCTTGGAGCGCTTCGCCGAGCGACCGGGTGGCGACATCGGGCTGCACCAGGTCGGCTACCTCTTCCTGCTCGACAACGCCGAGGATGTCGCCGAGTTCGAGCGCAACGTCGCCCTCCAGAACTCGCTCGGCGTGCCGAGCCGCATGCTCACGCCGGCCGAGGCGCAGGCGCTCTCCCCGCTGGCCGACGTCGACGGCGTGCTCGCCGCGTCGTTCTGCCCGCGCGACGGCCACTGCGACCCGTCGGCGGTCGTGCACGGCTACGCCAACGGCGCGCGGACGCTAGGCGCCCACGTGGTGAGCGGCTGCCCCGTCACCGGCATCGACACGTCGCATGGAAGAAGCGACGGCGCGATCACGAGCGTGCACACGCCACGGGGATCGATCGCGACATCCATCGTGATCGACGTGGCCGGCGCGTGGTCACCGGCGATCGCGGCGATGGTGGGCATCGACCTGCCCGTGCGGCCCGTGCGCCGCCCGATCTGGTACACCGAGGCACTGCCGAGCCGGCCCGACCCGGTGCCGATGACGATCGACTTCTCGACGGGCTTCTACTTCCACGCCGAAGGGCCGGGCCTGCTGTTCGGCATGGCCGACCCCGACCAACCGGCCGGGTTCGACGCGCCGATGCGGGACGACTGGCTCGAGCAGGTGAGCGAGGTCGTCGCCCGCCGTGCGCCGCGCCTGCTCGACGTCGGCATCGCCGGCGGCTGGACCGGCTTCTACGAGACCACGCCCGACCACAACGCACTCATGGGCGAGGTCGCGTCGCCGTCGAGGTTCCTGTATGCCACCGGTTTCTCCGGTCACGGCTTCCTGCTCGGCCCGGCCGTCGGCGAGGTGATGCGCGACCTCGTGCTCGGGCGCACGCCGCCCATCGATGTCGCTCCGTTCTCGGTCGACCGGTTCGTGGCCGGCGAGCTGCGCCACGAGCAGAACGTCGTCTGATGCCGCACCCCGCGTACGTCGCTTCGGGCGCCGGCCCGCTCGTGCCCGACCTCGCACTCGGCGAGCGCCTCGCCGTGCCGAACGCCGTACGCACGACCGTGCTCGACCACGTCGTACCGGTGCGCGCCGGCTACGCGTTCACCGCCACGGCCGGGCAGATCGTGCGGTTCGAGACCGTGGACGGACCCCAGGTGGTCGACCTCAACCTGTGGTCGCGCGACGACCCGCGCGAGCGTTTCTGGGCGGCGCGCACCCGTCAGTTCTACGGCACCCACGTCACCGTCGGGCACCGGCTCTGGTCGAACCTGCCGTTCCTGCGCCCGCTGGCGACGTTCATCGCCGACACGCTCGGTTACGGGCGCGACGCAGACGACGCCGGGTGTCACGACCTGCTCGGCACGCGGTGCGACCCGTACGTGAGCCAGCTCCTGAGTGGCGCGGCGTACGACTTCCACTGCCACTCGAACCTGACGCGGGCGGTGTCGCCGTTCGGGCTCACCGAGTTCGACGTACACGACGTGATCAACCTCTTCCAGGTCACCGGACTGATGCCGGACGACAAGCGCTACTTCATGAAGACCTGCCCGGCGCGCCCGGGCGACCACGTCGAACTCGTCGTCGAAACCGATCTCCTGCTCGCCGTGTCGCTCTGCCCGGGCGGCGACCTGGCGGTGCCGTTGTGGGGCGAGGGTTCCGACGCCGAGCCGAACTGCAATCCCGTGCGCGTGCAGGTGTTCGAGCCCGACCGGGCCGTGCTCGCCGCCGCTGGCTGGTTGCCGTCGACCCGGGCCGCGTATGCCGGTGCGTCGGGTCAGCGCCACGGCGTGCGCCACCCCGAGGGGACCCCGCCGCCGCTGACCGAGCGTGTGCCGGTCGACGGGGCCGGGCTGACGGGCCGGGCTGACGGGACAGGGCTGACGGGACAGGGCTGACGGCGCGGTGGGCATCCTCCTCGGTGTGATCGCCGCGCTCCTGCTCGGCGCGTCCGACTTCGGCGCGGCGCGCGCCGCGCGTTCGGTCCCGTCCATCACGGTCACCCGCACGGCGCTCGCGGTCTCGGCGCTCTTCACGCCGATACTGCTGCTGTTCGTCCACTCGTCGTGGAACCGGCGTGACTCGCTCATCGCCGCCTACTCGGGCGTGGCGATGATGGCTGGACTCGCCCTGCTCTACCGCGGCTACTCCGTCGCCCGCATCGGCATCGTCGCGCCGACGAGCTCGGTGTTGCTCGCCGTCGTGCCCGTCGCCTACGACGCCGTGCGCGGGATCCGCCCTGGCCCGCTCGGCGCGTTCGGCATGCTCCTCGGCCTCGCTGGCGTGGCGCTGGCCACCTACGAGCCGGGCGGGTTCGGCAACGTCCGGACCGGCGTGTTCCTCGGGGCGGCATCCGGCGTGGCGTTCGGGATTGCGTTCACGTTCATGTCGCGCACGTCGAAGGCATCGGGACTTTCGCCGATCGTCGTTCAGCGCATGCTCGCCTTCACGGTGCTGGCGCTCGTGCGGTTTGTGCAGCCGTCGGCGCCCCTCGTGGCGGTCAACCGACCCGCTCGTGCGCCGGCGATCGCTGCAGGCCTCAGTGCAGGACTGGCCATCGCCTCGCTCCAGCTCGCGTACCGGCACGGCGCCGCCGGCCCGGTGTCGGTGGCGACGTCGCAGTTCGCCACCGCGGCAGTCCTGCTCTCGGTGATCTTCAACAAGGAGCACCTCCGTCGTTCCCAAGCCGTCGGCATCGGCCTCGCCGCCGTCGGTGTCGCCTTCCTGGCCCTCGGCTGACGTGCTCTACAGTTATTCCCCATCACCGGCGACGAGGAGAGCGACATGGACATCGAAGGCGTCTACGTGCCAGTGGCCACACCGTTCGACGCACACGGGGCGATCGATTTCGCCGGGTACACGAAGGTGATCGAGCACGTGCTCGACGGTGGCGCGCGCGGGCTCGTTCCGTGCGGCACGACGGGCGAGTACTACGCGCTCAGCGGCGAGGAACGGGTACGCCAGCTCGACCACTGCAGCAGCGTCGCCGCCGGCCGGGCGCAACTCGTGGCGGGCTGCAACGCCGGCTCGACGCGTGAGGCGATCGCCCTCGCCACCGACGCCGCCGAGCTCGGCTACGACGCCGTGATGCTCGCCGTGCCGCCCACGTCGCTGCCGACGCAGCGCGAGCTTGCCGCCCACTTCGTCGCCGTCGCCGAGGGGGCGGGGCTGCCCGTCATCCTCTACAACTTCCCGGCGCGTGCCGGCGTGGAGATCGGGTTCGAGTGCCTCGACGCGGTCGCCGACCGGCCGGAGGTGATCGCCATCAAGGAATCCAGCGGCGACTTCTCGCGGTTCCTCCACCTGAGGCGGCGCTACGAGGGTCGGCTCACGATCATGTGCGGGTCCGACGACCAGGCCGTCGACTACTTCGCCTGGGGTGTGCGCTCGTGGCTCGCCGGTACGGCCAACGTGCTGCCCCGCGAGCATGCCGAGATAATGGCCGCGGCGAACCGCGGCGACATCGCCGCAGCCCGGCAACTGTTCGACGCGATCCTCCCGTGGGTGCAGAACATGGAGGCCGGCCAGTACAACCAGAAGATCAAGCTCGGCCTGGCTCGCAACGGCATCGACTGTGGTGCGGTGCGTGCGCCGCTCGGGCCGCTTGACGACTCGACCGCGGCCGAGAACCGCGACGCGCTCGAGGCGGCGGTCGCCGCCTACGCCGCCATCGCCCCCGTGCGGGCCTGAGCGCCGGCTCGGGGACCACGTCGATGCGCGCTAGCCGTTCGCTCACCGCCGTCGAAGTCCACGCCGAAGGTGAGCAGGGCACGTGCTACCTCGGCAGCGTGTTCGAGGTACCAGGCGCGACCGCGCTCGAGAAGCTCCATCACCTGAACGAGGTCGACGACACGATTCGTCGCATCCTCTGCTTCGAACCGCGCGGGCGGCCGATGGCCAGCGCCAACCTCGTGTTCCCGTCGACCGACCCGGAGGCGCATGCCGGCTTCGTCGTCCTGCAGGCCGACCGTGCGCACGCGATGAGCGGCTCCAACACCATCTGCGTCGTTACCGCGTTGTTGGAGACCGGCACGGTGCCGATGATCGAGCCCGAGACCGAAGTGGTGCTCGAGACGGCGGCCGGTCTGGTGCGCACCCGCGCGACGTGTCGAGACGGTCGGTGCGAGCGGGTGACGCTCGACGGCGTGCCTTCGTTCGTCGAGGAGCTTGACGTGCCTCTCGACGTGCGCGGCTACGGCACGGTCACCGTCGATGTCGCCTACGGGGGCTGCTTCTACGTTCTCGTGCCGGCCGCCCAGCTCGGCCTGTCGCTCACCCGCGAGTCGGCTCGCGGGGTTGTCGAGGCGGCGACCGCGGTTTCGGAGGCGGCCCGTGCGTCGATCAAGGTTCGTCACCCGACGATCCCGGAGATCGACTTCATCTCCTACGTGATGGTGACCGGCGACGACGACCCGGCGAACGGCCGTCTGCGCGGGGCCACCGTGCTCAGCGGGCGGGTCGACCGCTCGCCGTGCGGCACGGGCAGTTCGGCCCGCGTCGCGTGCCTCGTGGCCCGCCACGAGGCGAAGGTCGGCGACCGCTTCGTGGCTACGTCCTTGATCGACAGCGAGTTCATCGTCGACATCGTCGGCGCCACGACCGTCGGCGATCGTGCCGCGGTCCTTCCTCGCATCTCCGGGCGCGGGTGGGTGTCGGGGCAGCGGACCACCACCGTCGACCCCACCGATCCGTACGCGACGGGCTTCACGCTCAGCGACGTGTGGGGCACCGCGCCGTTCGCCTGATCGAGCTGGCGATCAGGCGCGCTGGCGGGCGGCATGACGCCGCGCCTTCACGCGGTTGCCGCACAGCGCCATCGAGCACCAACGCCGCCGTCCGCGCGGGTCGACGAACAGCCAGCCGCAATGGTTTCCCGGACAGCAGCCGATGGACGCGGCGAGCGGCGACGTGAGCAGCTCGACGGCCGCCTCGGCGACGACGGCGAGCGCCCGCTCGGGACCGTCGGCGTCGATCCGCCAGGCCGCCACGCCCGTCGACGGATCGACGGCGAGAGACGACGCCTGGCGGCCCCGCCGCGCCTCGGCGGTCAGCAGGGCCCAGTCCGCGCCGGTCGCGCGTCCGGTGCAACAGCGGTGCACGGTGGCGCGCAACGCGAGGGCGCGCCGCCGCACGGCCGGCTTCGTCGGTGCCACGCGACGAACGAGCCCGTGCTCGTGGGCCCACACGGCGAACGCCGACGGATCGAGGCGGCTGGTGGGCGGGGTCGAAGCCCCCCAGCCGGCGCGCGTGTTGCAGAAGTCGAGGACGAGCGGGCCGGCGAGCGCGTCGGGCACGAGGCCGCCGTCGATCGTGTGCCAGCTCACCTCGGCCTCCTTCCTTGCCAGCCTTACTAACCGGTTTCGAGTAGGTTAGCGGTTATGGCCACGCCGGGGGTGCTGCTGCGTCTCGTCGCCGCCCGCGTGCGCCACGCCGGGGTCCGGTGGGCGGCCGTGGTCGCCGGTCTGGTGCTC
>JAYUAM010000266.1:0-2037 GCA_043741295.1 Acidimicrobiia bacterium | reverse complement strand
TGATGCCCCCGTCGTGGAACACCGCTGGCGAAGCGGCCAGCGGATCACCGGCCACGACTGCGGCGACTGCCAATCCGCCGCCGCCGCTCGCAGTCAGGAACCGGCTGTCGGCACCCGGGGGAGATCCGATCGTCGCCCCCACCGCCTGGCGCAGGTCGTGGATCGCCCAGCCCGCTCCGTCGGCCACAGCGAGCACCGGCTCGCCCGTGCCGGCCCACCCGCGCACCGCAACGGTGTCGCCCACGCGGAACACCCCGGTCCCGTCGAGGGGGTTCAGCGAGGCGATCGGCAACGGGTCGAGCGGCGCCAAGGTGAGGCCGTCGGTGGTGCGATAGACGTCGAGCAGTTGTCCGGGCGAACCGGGGCCGTAGAAGACGTTGAACGGCTCACCGATCCGGCACCGGCTCATGGCGACGGCGAAGCCGTCAGCGGTCGCCGCCAGCGACGGGGTCCCGCAGGCGTGCTCGCCGTCGCCCGGGTCGGGGACGGGTACCCGCGTGAAGTGCTCGCCGTTCGCGGCGAAGAACACGAGCGGCGTTCCGAGCAGGGAAGCCACCGCGTCGTCGCCGAGTCCGAGGTCCTGCCAGGTGTAGGTGCGCACAGGGGCGGTCGGCGCGCTCGTGGTCGTCACGGCTGCGAACCCCGTGGTCGGCGCCGGGCCGGTCGTCGCGCCGGACCCGTTCTCGTCGCACGGAGCGGCGAACGCTGTCGTCTCCCCGGAACGCGCCGCGGTCGTAAGGTCGCCGATCGCGATCGCGCTCGGGAACTCGCGGCCGACCGCGGTCGTCGTCGTCGTCGTTGCAAACGGGATCGTCGCGAAGCCCGTGGCGGCAACCGTGCCCGTCGGCCTCGGCGGTACGAATGTCGGCACGACGGTGAGCGCCGGTTGCTCGGTGGCCGAAGGGCTCGGGGCGCAGGCCGACGACGCGCCGACCGTGATGCCCGTGTCGGTCATCTTCACGTCGACCGCGTCGCCGCGGGCGTCGGCCGGCAGCACGCTGTACACGTTCGCCTGGAACGACACCCCGACCATCGTCCCCTTTGCGCTCGTCGCCACGGCGCCGCCGAGGAGAACCGGCGCCTCCTTCAGCTGGTTCGACGCGCCCCGCAGATCGAACGGGAGCACCGTGTCGTGGAACGCGGCACCCTCGTCGGCGGACGTGCTCACCACGAGGTCGCCGGCCCGGATCGCCGCGCCGATCGGTGCGGTCGCCGGCGCCGTGCCGACTCCGACGATGCGGTTGCCCCGGTGGTCGAGGTCGACGAGCCAGCGGCCGCCGTCCGTCCCTGCGCCGCTCATCGCCCGACCCGTCCAGTGCACGCCGTCATCCGAGCGGTACATCCAGCGGTCCTGATCGTCGATCACGCCATCGGCGCCGGCGGCCGTTCCCGGCGCGGTCGAGAGGGCGACGAGGCCGCCGTCGCCGCGCACGTGCGACATCGTGGCCCCCAGGCCCTGGCCGTACGGCACGACATCGGCCTTCCAGGTCGAGGTCGACGGCACGAGCGTCATGCGGTCGCGGGCGGCGCCCGCCATCACCGACGGCGTGCCCGGGCCACCGACGACGATCCGTTCGTTCGTCGGACCCGCCCGGTCGACCGACGTACGGATGCCGACGCCGGCGGCCACCACGGCGAGCGCGGTCGCCGCCGAGGTGAGCGCTCGGTTGCGCCGGCGACGTCGCCGGGCGGCGGCGCGCACCCTGGCGAGATCGGGTCCACCGATGTCGAACCGGGATGCATCGGCCGCCAGACCGTCGCGCATCGCGTCGTCGAACCTCGTCATCGTCCGTCCTCCTCGTCGGGTGCGTAGCCGGTGGGCCCGTCGTCGCGCAGGTGGGCGAGCTCGACGCGCAACAGCTGCGCGGCGCGGTGGAGCCGGCTCTTCACCGTGCCGGCCGGAACATCGAGCGCGGCGGCCGTCTGCTCCTCCGACATCTCGAGCAGGTAGCGGCACACCACGACCGAGCGGTACCGCAGGTCGAGCGCCCGCAACGCCCTGGCCACCGCCGGCTCGGTACCGACCGAGCCGCTAAC
>JAYUAM010000265.1:0-2048 GCA_043741295.1 Acidimicrobiia bacterium | reverse complement strand
GGTTCGCCTGGTTGCGCGCCGAATGCGACCGCCTCGGCCTTGCTGTCTGCTCGATGGGGATGACCGACGACCTCGAGATCGCCGTCGCCGAAGGGTCGACGATGGTGCGTGTCGGGAGCGCGCTCTTTGGTATGCGCCCGTCGCCACCCCCTGCCGAACTAGCCTGATCATCAGGAGGACGAGCATGTCCGTGTTCAAGAAGGCGATGGGTTACTTGGGACTCGGTCCCGAGGATGCCTACGACGACTACGACCTCGAAGACGAGCCGGAACCGCGACCGACGCGAGGTCGCTCGCCGTACGCGCCCGAGGCCGAGTCGCCCATCGTGCGAACGGTGCCGAGCCGCCCGCCGACCCAGCGCGAGCAACCACCGCCCGTCCGCTTCCCGATGGCCTCGGAGCCCGACCAGCCGATGGTACGGCCCACGCGGCCGGGGTCTGCCGTGCGCACCGTCGCCGCCGCCAACCCGCGTCCGCACACCGTGCGGCCGCGGCGCTTCGACCAGTCGCAAGAGGTCGGTGACCGCTTCAAAGACGGCCAGCCGGTGATCGTCAACCTGCAGGATCTCGAGCGCGAGATCTCGCGGCGGATCATCGACTTCTGCGCCGGGCTCTGCTACGCCATCGACGGCAAGATGGAGAAGGTCGCCAACGGCGTCTACCTCCTCACGCCGGCCAACGCGACGGTGTCGGCCGAAGACCGCCGGCTGATGGGTGACTTCCAGGAGTAGCGGCGCCGGTCGGGCCGCACTTCCGCATGGACGTGTCGGGCCCCTGCGTGAGATCCCCCGGTGCGGGTGACATCGGTCCTAGGATTCGACCTATGGAGCTGAGCCCGAAGACCATCACCAGTGTCGAGTTCCAACTCGTCCGCAAGGGCTACGACCCGGAGGAAGTGAGGTCGTTTCTCACCTCGCTCGCCAAGGGCGTGGAAGCGATGCAGACGCAGCTCGCCAATGCCGACGCACGGGCCCGGGCCGCGGTGCAACGGATGCAGGAGATCTCGACGCAGGCGCAGGCCCAACCTGCACAGCCGACGGTGGTCGAGGCCCGGCTCGCGCCGACGCCCGTCGCGTCGCCCGACGCCGGCCAGTCCGAGACGATCGCCCGCACGCTGCTGCTCGCCCAGCGCACCGCCGACTCCACGGTGGCCGATGCCGAGGAGCGGGCCCGCGCCATCGTCGCCGCCGCCGACGACCGCTCGCGCTCGATCGTCGAGGAAGCCGAGAACCGGGCCGGGCAGGTCGTGCGCGCCGCCGAGGACCGTTCCGTCCAGATGATCGAGCGGGCCAAGGCCGACGCCTTCCAGGCCCACGCTGGTGAGGCGGCCCGCATCGAGTCCGAGGTCAACTCGCTGTCGACGCGGCGCGGCGACCTGCACCAGACGATCGAGGTGCTCACCGCCCACGTGGTCGACCAGCGCTCGCGTCTGTCGAACGCGTCCGACGTCCTGCGGTCCCTGCTCGACGACCAGGGCGTGCTCGCCATGATCGAACCGCCCGTCGAGGCCACGGTCGATCCGCTGATCGAGACGCCGGCCGCCGTGCCGCCGCCGCCGACGACGCCGTCGTGGACGAGTGGCTACGGCGCCGAGGCCACCGGCGTCGCGGACCGCCCCGACCTGCTCGGCGCCGGTGAGGCGCCTGTGCAGGCCAATCAGCCGCTCGTCATCGACGCCCGCACCGCCGAACGTCTGCCGGGCATCGACGAGGCGGACGACACGGTCGACGTGCCCACGTTCAACGACGTGCGCTGGGCGGGCGACGACGACTGAATCCCGGCTCGGCCCCGTGTCGTCGTTGCTAGACTGATCGTTCAGCGATGACGGGGCGATCACCCCTGAGCTTCCGGAAGAACGGCCCGCCGACCCCGTCGACGGCTCAGTAGACCCGGACGGACACCGACCCGTCTGTCGGATTCGAGTGGCCCGTCGCGCACGGGCAAGCGGGGTGGTACCGCGGCGCTCCGGCGTCGTCCCTGCACCATGACGAGTGCACAGGAGACCACCCCGATGACGTACCCCCACGTCGAGCCGAGCCCGAACCTGCC
>JAYUAM010000264.1:0-11525 GCA_043741295.1 Acidimicrobiia bacterium | reverse complement strand
CGGACACTGCATCGAGCACTACGACGACCTGAAGGACATGTTCATGGACGCCCATCGCTGACGCCCAGCTCGCCGGTGCCGGCGGCCGCATGGCAGCCCTAAGGCCGCCCCCGTTCGAGCTAGGCGGCGTCGAGCCAGGTGGCAGGCGTCGGATACCAGGCCCGCAACGGCAGCGGCGCCCGGAACGGCTGCCACCGTCCGTCGGGCAGTGACAGTCGGTCCGAGATGGCGAAGACGGCCGCCGGGTTCCAGCCGAGCCCGGAGTGGCTGCCGCGCACCTCGATGTTCTCGTGGTCGCCCTCCACCTTGTCGATGCAGGTGTGCCAGCGCACGACGCCATCGGTGCGGCTGTAGATCGCGGTCGAGGGCACCGGCATCGGTGGCCGGTCCTGCTCCCGTTGAACGAGATCGAGGAATCGCCGGCTGTAGCGCGGCTTCAGCGAATCGAACAGGGCCGATGCCGCCGAACGGTCGCCGGCTGCCATGCGGAACGGGCTGCCCATCGTGATCACGAGCCGCACGTGCTCGGGTTGCTGGCGGGCGAGCTCGCGAGCGTATATGCCGCCAAGGCTCCAGCCGACGATCGAGACGGCTCGGCCGTGACGCTCGTGCAGCGATGCGAGGCGCTCGTGGATGCCGTCGAGCACGGCATCGGTGGGTCCGATGTTCTGACCGAGCCCCCACCCGTGGGCCCAGTAACCCTGCGAGGCGAGCAACGACCGCAGCGCCATCGTCGACCGGTCGCTGGCGGTGAACCCCGGCAGCACGAGCACCGGGTGACGATCACCGCGCCCGAGGAGGCGCAGCCACGGCGCGGCGGCGACGAACGCGCCGAACTCGAACACTGCCCGACTCTCGGCCAGACGCAGCAGTTGGGAGGGAGGTTCCACGGGCCCGCGCGTCGCTCGTTGTTCCATGCGCCGAACGCTACTGCCGCGGCACCGTGTCTCCGAGGCGCGCCGTGTCGCCGGGTCGCGGTGTCGCCGTGTTGCGTAGCGATCGGCCACCGGTAGCCGGTCAGCTGCTAGACCCTGCCGTCATGCGAGCCAACGCCGACGTCTCCGCGTTTCTGGCCGACGGCCTCGCGGCGATCTGCCGTCAGTACCAGGTGCCCGGCGACTTCCCGCCCGAGGTCGAAGCGGCCGCGGTCGACGCGGCGAAGCGACCCGTGTCGCCGGGGCCTGGCCGCCGCGACGCGCGCGACCTCGATCTCGTGACGCTCGACCCGGCCGGCGCCACCGATCTCGACCAGGCGTTCGCGTTGTCGCTCGACGACGCGACCGGCGACGTCGTGCTCGCCTACGCCATCGCCGACGTCGGCTTCTTCGTCGACCGCGGCGGCGTGATCGAGGCGGAAGCATTGCGGCGCGGCTCCACCATCTACCTGCCGACGACGAAGGTGACGCAGTACCCGACGCTGCTCTCGGAGGCGGCGGCCAGTCTGTTGCCCGAGCAGGATCGGCCGGCGATTCTGCTCACCGTCGGCGTGGCGAAGGACGGCAGGTCGACGTTGCGGCGGGCCGAGCGCGCCGTCGTGCGCAGCCGCGCCCAGCTGGCCTACGAGGATGCCGGTGGCGGACGGTTGCCGGAGCTGCTCGCCGAGCTGTCTCGGCGGATCTTCGCCGCCGAGGACGCTCGCGGCGCCAACCGGGTGGAGCTGCCCGAGCAGGACGTCGAGGCCGACCCGTCGGCGCCGGGCGGTCTCCGGCTGCGCACGCGGCCGCGCAACGAGAGCGAAGATCGCAACAGCGCCCTCTCGCTCGCCGCCAACCTCGCTGTCGCCGACCGCCTGATTACCGCACGCGCCGGGCTGTTCCGGGTGATGCCCGAGCCGACGCAGGACGCCATCGGGATGCTGCATCACGTCGCCCGTGCGCTCGGGGTGGACTGGTCGAAGGGCGTGACGCTCCACCAGCTCGCGGCGCGGCTCGACCCGGGCCAGCCGAAGCAGGCCGCCTTCCTCCTCGCGGCTCGACGGGCCGGTGGGGGAGCCTCCTACGCCCCGTACGCCGCCGGCGAGGTCCCGTGGCACGCTGCGGTGGCCGCGACCTACGCCCACGCCACCGCGCCGTTGCGCCGTCTGGCCGACCGCTACGTGCTCGACACGATGTGTTCGTTGTTCGACTCTGCCGACGTCCCGAGCGCGCCAGCGCCGACGGCTGAGTTCGTGGCGACGCTGCCCGACGTGATGCACCGCGCCCAGGCGATGCAGTCGCACGTCGACCACGCCGTCGTCGATCTCGTCGAGGCTGTGACGATGCAGTCGCGCGTGGGCGAGGAGTTCGATGCGACGGTCGTCGACGTCGAGCGCGACCGCGGCGTCGTGCGCATCCAGATCGCCGACCCTGCCGTGTGGGCGTCGGTGCGGGCCACGGCCCAGCCGGGAGACCACCTGCGCGTGCGTCTCGTGAGCGCCGATCCCGCCGCCCGCCAGGTGCGCTTCGAACCGGCCTGAGCCAGTGCGTCGCTCGGGCTGTCGTCAGGCCGGATCGATGCGGTAGACGATGTCGTCGAGCGACAGGGCGTACAGCTCGCCGTCGGCGTCCTGACCGAAGCTCGCCAGGTTCTTCGGTCCACCGTTGATCTTCACGGCGGTGGCGGGCGATGCGGGGTCGATCGCGCGGATGCCGGCGGCGCAGTAGTCGCCGAACACGTACGCACCGACGAGCGCGGCGATCTTCGCGCCGCGGTACAGGTAGCCGCCGGTGATCGAACATCCGAGATCGCCGTGCGAGTACTCGTGCACGGGCGGCGTCGCGCCGTCGCCGTCGACGTCCTGGTTGAAGCGGTGCGTGCCCTCCCACGCGCTCCACCCGTAGTCCACACCGCGCCCGCCACCGTCGGCGGCCGCGGCGTGGTCGACCTCCTCGATCTCGCCCTGGCCGACATCACCGATCCACAGGTCGTTGTACGCCCGGTCGAACGAGAAGCGCCACGGGTTGCGCAGCCCCCACGACCAGATCTCGCTGCGCATGCCCTCCTGGCCGACGAGCGGGTTGTCGGCCGGCACGCCGTACGGCGCGTCGGGCTGTTCCCGCGGGTCGATGCGCAGCATCTTGCCGAGGAGCGTGTCGAGCTTCTGGGCACGCCGTTGCGGGTCGTTCGCCGAGCCGCCGTCGCCGAAGCCGTAGTACAGCTCGCCATCCGGTCCGAACACGATGTTGCCGCCGTTGTGATTGGCGTACGGCTGCGACTGGGTGAGCACGGTGCGCCGCGTCGACCGGTCGGGTCGACCGCCGACCCACCCGTACTCGATGAGCGTGCTCGTGCCGGACGTGTCGGTGAAGCTGAGGTACACGTGGCTGCCGTCGGGTGCGAAGGCCAGGCCGAGCAGACCCTGCTCACCGCCGGTCGACACGTCCGCCGAGATGTCGAGCAGCGCCTTCGGGCCGTCGCTCTCGAGGGCGTAGACGATGCCGGCCTTCGATGCCACGTACAAGAGCGGGTCGCCCGTGCGAACGGCCATGGCGATCGGGTCCGGGATATCGGCGACCTTGGTGAGCGATACCGACAACCCGTCGAGCGACGGGTGGGCCGGCGCGGCAGGAGGCGCGGCGGTGGTTGCGGCCGTCGTCGCTGTCGTGGCGATCGTGGAGCTGGACGTCGGCGCCGTGGTCGGCGTCGTGCCGGTGCCCGTGCCCGTCGACGTGGGACCGCTGGCGGTGCTGGCGGTCGGTGCCGGCCGGGACGTGGTCGGCGCGGGGACGGTGGGCGGTGACCCGCTCGACCCGTGTGCCTTCGTCGCACCGGACGAGCACGCCGCGGCGACGAGGGCGAGCGCCCCCACCGCGGCGACCCATATCGTCATCGCCCGCTTCGTCGGGTGTTGCATCTCCGCCTCCTCGTCTCGGCGCCCGCCGTCGTCGTCTCCGTCAAGTCCGGCCGGCCTCGCCGACCGGCGCACCGCCGTGCTCTGGCCCCGTGCCGCGCTCAGCGCACCGGCCGCACCAAACCTTCCTGCACGACCGACACCACGAGGCGTCCGTCGATCGAGTAGATGCTGCCGTTCGCCAGTCCGCGGGCGCCGAACGTCGACGGGGTGTACTGGTCGTAGAGCAGCCACCCGTCGGCCCGGAACGGGCGGTGGAACCACATCGCATGGTCGAGGCTCGCCATCTGCACGTCGTCGCCCCAGCGCTTGCCCTGGGGCAGCAGGGTGGTGTCGAGCAGCGTCATGTCGGAGGCGTAGGTGACGACGCAGGCGTGGAGCACCGCATCGTCGGGGAGCGCGCCGTCGGTCTTCATCCACACGCGCTGGTAGGGCCGGCGGTCCTCCAGCCCGCGCTCCATCGGCATCTTGTCGACGTAGCGCATGTCGATCGGGCGGGGCCGGTCGTACCAGTCGCCGAGCTGCTCACGGTAGGGCGCCATGCGGGTCTTGAAGTCGGGGAGGGTCTCGGGCTGGGGGAGGCCCGTCGGCATGTCGATCTGGTGCTCGTACCCGGGTTCGGGCCGATGGAAACTGGTCTGCAGGTTGAAGATCGCCTGGCCGTGCTGGATGGCGACGACGCGACGCGTCGTGAAGCTCTTGCCGTCACGGATGCGGTCGACGAGGTACAGGATCGGCACGGCCGGATCGCCGGGCCGCAGGAAGTAAGCGTGCAGCGAGTGCACGAACCCGTCGTCCACCGTGCGGGCGGCGGCCACGAGCGCCTGCCCGGCCACCTGGCCACCGAACACGCGCTGCATGCCGTGGTCCTCCGGCGATACCCCGCGGAACACGTTGACCTCGATGTTCTCCAGATCGAGGATGCTGACGAGTCCGTCCAGCGCGCTGCCCATCCGCCCAGTCTCGCCGATGCATGCGAAGGTCGTGCAGGCGGTCGGCGCCTATCACAAAGGACGAAGATGAAACGATGCGGTCCTCGGCGGCATCGAGCTGAGCATGGAGCCGGTGGCCCTGCCCGTGGACATGGATGTGGATTTCGAGCTCTTCTACCGGTCGTCCTATCCGGGGGCGGTGCGGCTGGCATGGCTGCTGACCCACGACGCGTCGCTGTGCGAGGACGTCGCCCAGGACGCATTTGCCCGGGTGCACGAACGGTTCGCCAGCCTCGAGCGTCCGGAGGCGTACCTTCGAGTCGCCATCGTCAACGGCTGCCGCGAGCGCCACCGTCGCCGCGAACGTGGGACGCGCCGGCTCCGACTTGTTCACCCTCGGCCCGACGAGCCCCGGGAGGATCCGGTGAGCGGCGAGCTGACCGACGTGCTCCGTCGGCTCCCTGATCGTCAACGCGCGGCGATCGTGCTGCGCTACTGGGCCGATCTGCCCGAAGCCGAGACTCTGTCCTGGTCGACGGCCACTTCGTTGACGACCCCCTGGTGTGGCCGGTTCTGCCCGCCGGCACGGCGTACGTGCAGTTCGTGGATGGTCACGGTCGCCCGCGGTGGGAACGGGCGATCGACGGCTTGGTCGTGCTCGCCAGTTCAGGAGGATCGGCCGTGCCGTTGCTGACCGCGTTCGACGTCAACGGTCACGAACTCGGTTACGTCGGGCCGCATGGGCCCCCGGGCGAGCCCGACCCGGTACCCGACCCTGTGTTCGACGACCTCTCCATCGAAAGGGTGCTCGCGTTGCAGGAGGTGGTCAACGACACCGTGCTCACCTGTCTCACCATGGCGGGCGCCACGTTCCCCGTGTCGCAGCTGCGACCGGAGTTGCCACCGGGGACCGACATCGATCCGGTGTGGGACGACTGCCTCGCTCGGGCGAAGGCTGCGGCGATCATCGCCGCTCGCCTGCCGTCGGGCTGATCGGTTCAGGCGTGGAGCACGAGCAGGAACTGGCCGCCGCCCGGCTCCACCGTCGTGGTCACCGGCATCTCGGGGCACAGGCGCGAGAGGCGGTCGACCAGCCAGGCGCCGGCGGCCTGCCCATCGGCCAGGGTCGGGCAGCGGGCCATGACCTCGCGGCCGCCCTTGCGTTGGAGCCGATCGACGCTCGGGATGATCGCCGCCGGATCGACGACGAAGAGCTCGTCCGACCACCGGACGACGGCGGCGACGGCGCCCTTCTTCGTGTTGCAGCCGCTGTGGGCGAGGCGCTCGGTCACGCGCGTCGCCCCGGCCCGACCCTTGCTGCGGGCCCGGCTGGCGTCGGTGGTGCGGCTGTCGACGCTCGGCCCTCGCGCGTCGTTCGACGACATCTGGCGGTCCACCGGTTCGTCACACAGCCAGCACCGCCAGCCGTCGGCCTCGCCGACATCGTCGACGCGGCTCATCGGGCCGGACGCCGATCGGGTCGAACGAACGGACGGAGGCGCATGGGACCGCACCGTACCGCCGTCCGCTCGTCGTCACCTGTTCGGGCGCCGCCCGGTGAGCTCGTCCGGGATGACGGCGTGCAGGGCGCTCCGTCGGCCATCATGGTCATATCGTGCAGAACGTGACGGCGGATCCACCCGCAGAACCGGAAGCGGGCGACGAAGCGGCGCGCGCCCGGCGTGCCCGCCTGGCCCGCTTCGCCGGCGTCTCGGTGATCTCCACGGTCATCACGCAGGCGTCGCTCTTCGCTCTCGTCGACGGTCTGAACATGAACGGTCCGTCGGCCAACGTGCTCACGGTGGCGGTCACTTCGGTGCTCAGCTACCGGCTCAACCGGGCCTGGGTCTGGGGGCACACCGACGCTCACTCGCTGCGTGGCGAGGTGCTGCCGTACTGGCTGATGGTGTTCGCCGGACTCGTCGTGTCGACCGTTCTCGCTGAGCTCGCCTACGACCACCTGGCCGCCGCAGGCTGGGCGGTGAGCCTGGCGAACCTGGCAGGATTCGGGATGATCTGGGTGCTGAAGTTCGTGGTGCTCGATCGCTACGTCTTCCATCCGGAGCGCCGTGCCCGAACGAATGAACCCGACCGTCGCGCCCGTAAGCGCTCGTCGCTCCCCGCCTGACGAAACCTCGTCGTCGATGGTCCGCGCAGACGGCGACGCCTGGCGCGCCGCCGCGCTCGCCGCGACGGGGTTCATGCCGGCCGACGAGGGCGACGCGCTGCACGACGCCGCGCTCGACGCCGCATCGGCGTGTCCGGGGCTCCCATTCGTCGAGGTCGGCTCGTACTGCGGGCGCTCAACCATCTGGCTCGGTGCGGCGGCGCGGGCGGCGGGCACCGTGGTGTTCGCCGTCGACCACCACCGCGGCAGTGAGGAGAACCAGGCCGGTTGGGAGTGGCACGACACCTCACTGGTCGACGCCCGCACCGGCCGCATGGACACCTTGCCGACGTTCCGCCGCACGATCTACGACGCCGGTCTGGAGGACGTGGTTGTCGCGGTCGTCGGCCAGTCGCCCACCGTCGCCCGCCATTGGACGACACCGTGCGCGTTCGTGTTCATCGACGGCGGGCACGGCGTCGAGCCGGCCCGCGCCGACTACGCCGGCTGGCACCGCCACGTCGCACCCGGCGGCACGCTGGCGATCCACGACGTGTTCCCCGACCGCGCCGACGGTGGCCGCCCGCCGTACGAGGACATCTACCTGCCGGCGTTGCGAAGCGGCCTGTTCGTCGACACCGGGGTGACCGGCAGCCTGCGGCTTCTGCGCCGGCTCTGACCCTCGCGGCATGCGTGGCGCGAGGGTCGGAGCCGCTCGATGGATCAGCCGCTGGTCGGCGGTTCCGCCGAGGGCGGTGGGGCCGGGGGCACCTCGCCCGGCATGTTCGTCGGCGGGGCAGCGACGAGCACGCCGCCAAGGTCGGTCGAGGTCTGCAGGAAGTCGTCCCGGCTCATCTCACCGCGCGCGTAGCGCAGGCGCACGAGGGCGAGTGCGTCGTCCGGCGAGCCGACGACGCCGGTGACCGGTGCCGGTGGCGCGGGCGGCGAGAAGCCGAGGCGTGGGCCGCCGTGCCGGGCCGACCGGGCGAGGAAGATGGCAAGCGTGATGAGTGCTGCGAGCAGCAGCAGCCCGACGATCGCGCCCACCGGGAAGAACCCGTCGCCCCGTTCGTACATGTGGCGACCGGCACCGTCACCGAACGCTAGGTAGTGCACTGAATGCTTTGTCTGGCGCACCCGATCGGGTGCGGTTACCACTGCAGACAGGTGACCGTGAGCGCGCGGCAAGAACGAGCTGAGAACTACCTGAGAACACGTCCGCGGAGGTGCCTCGAAGACAGTCACCGTCGACCATGAACCTCAGTCGAGGTCGTCGACGACGTCGACGATCGGCTCGACGAACAGCGCGCTCGCCGTTGAGGCACCGGTTATCGCATCGGCGGCGAGGATGATCGCCGCCGACGTGTACGCGCTGCGCTCGTCGGCCGGGAACTGCACGCCCTGCGGGTACACGATGCCGGTGCAGTAGCTGCCGTCGCCCTGACGGTGCGCCCGCGTCCATGAGAGCAGATCGTGGGCGGCCTCGGTGAGCCCGGCGGCGTTGAAGGCGATGGCGCACTCGGCCGTCTCGGCGGCGGTGACCCATGGCTCGTTGTTCACGCAGCGAACGCCGAGGCCTTCCATCACGAACTCAGACCACTTCGACGCCAGCCGACGCTCGGCCGCTTCGTCGGTGAGGACCCCGGCGAGCACCGGGTAGTACCAGTCCATCGACCAGCGGTGCTTCGGCTCGAAGGCGTCGGGATGGTCGCGGATCACGGCCGCAAGGTTGGCGGCGGCGAGGTCCCAGTCGGGTCGGCCATCGCCGTCGACGAGCTGAGCGAGGGCGAGCCCGCAGCGCAGCGAGTGCCAGATCGACGACGACCCGGTGAGCAGCGCGTAGCTCCACGGCGTGCCGTCCACGTGACGCGCCCAGATGATCTCGCCGCGCGACGTCTGCAGGCTGAGCACCCAGTCGAGCGCCCGCTCGACCATCGGGAAGAACCGTTCGACAAAGGCATTGTCGCCCGTGTGCAGCCAGTGCGCGTACACGCCAGTGGCGACGTAGGCGCACACGTTCGTGTCGAGCTTGGCGTCCTCGATCGAGCCGTCGGGCCGGTAGTAGTTGTGCCAGCTGCCGTCCGGCCGTTGCACCTCGGCGAGCCACTGGTAGGCGCGCATCGCCTCATGGTGGAGGCCGGCGATGTCGAGCGCGAGCGCGGTCTCCACGTGGTTCCACGGGTCGCAGTGGCCGCCCGGATACCAGGGGATCATGCCGTTGGGCAGCTGGAGCGAAGCGATCGAGGCCGCCGTCTCGATGACCTCATCGGCGGTGATCACGCCGGGCAGGTCCGGCAGGTCGCGCCACCGGTCGGCGCTCACGCCGTGCCCTTCGTGGCGTAGACGACCAGGCTCTTGCCGAGCACCGGGTTCAGCGCGCGGTCGGTCAACCGGGTGATTCGGGGCGCCTTGACGATGTCCCACTCGAGGATCTTGCGGTAGCGCGACACGAGCGGATGGTCGTCGTTCGTGACACCGACCGCGCACTTCAACCACCAGTACGGCGAGTGCAGTGCGTGGGCGTGGTGCCGGCCGGCGACGGTCAGCCCGGCGGCGCGCACCTTCGCCGTCAGTTCGGTGGCCGTGTAGATGCGCACGTGGCCGCCCTTGGCGATGGGGGCGTGGTACTCGTCGGCGAGCATCCAGTTGATCTTCTCGGGCAGCCAGGTGGGCACGGTGGCGGCGAGCGTGCCGCCGGGGGCGAGGATGCGGGTCATCTCGGCGATCGCCGACACGTCATCCTGAATGTGTTCGAGCACCTCGGACACGATCACGTGGTCGAACGAGTGGTCCGCGAACGGCAGGCGGGTGGCGTCGCCGCGCAGGACGCCGACGTAGCGGTCGGCCGGCACTTCTCCGGCCTCGGCCATCGCCGCGAAGGTGTTGCGTACGGACACGAGCTCGTCGTGGGCGTAGTCGAGGGCGACGACGCGGGCACCGTGCCGCGCCGCCTCGAAGGCATGGCGGCCGAAGCCGGCACCGAGGTCGAGCACGCGGTCGCCGGCCTTCAGGCCGAGCCGTTCGTAGCGGACGGTGAGCATCGTTCGTCGCCCCCGTCAGCGCCCGTTGGCGCGGAGCTTGGCCTGGTTGGCAGGCATTGCCAGCACCTCGCGGTACTGGTCGACGGTGAGCTGGGCGCAGTGCTTCCAGCTCCACTGGTCGGCCCGTGCGCGGCCGGCGGCGCCGACGCGGGCCCGCAGCTCGGCGTCGTCGAGACCCCGGCGGATGGTGGCGGCGAGCGCCTCGGCGTCGCCGGCCTTGCACGACAGCACGGTGTCGCCGTCGCGGCCTGTCACCTCGGGCAGCGCGCCGCCGTCGGTGGCCACCAGGCAGGTGCCCGATGCCATTGCCTCGATCGCCGGCAGGCTGAAGCCCTCGTACAGGCTGGGCACGACGGCGAGCTCGCTCTGCGCGTAGAGCTCGACGATGCGCTCGTCGGTCACGCCGGTGACGAACTCGACGGCGTCGCGCAGGCCGAGCTTGCCGATCAGATCGTCGGTAGTCCCGCCCGGCTTGGCTCGCCCGATCACGGTGAGGTGGATCGCGCGTTCGGTGCGCAGCTTGGCGACGGCTTCGAGCAGGTACTGCAGGCCCTTCAGCGCGACGTCGGCCGACGCGGTGGTGATGAGGTGGCCGGGCTTGCGGGCCACCCCGTCGAGCGGCCTGAACAGGTCCATGTCGACGCCGACGGGCACGAGACGCATGCGGTCGAGCGACACGCCCATGTCGGTGTTGATGTCCTTGATCGAGTTCTCGGACACGACGACGACACGGGGGACACGGGAGGCGACCCGGCCCTGCATCTTCACGAAGTTGTACCAGCGGCCGATCGACAGGCGCTTGCGCCAGTTCGGTGCGTGCTCCATCTCGAGGATGCGGTCGCGCGTGATCGGGTGGTGCAGCGTGACGATCGTCGGGATCATCTTCTCGATGGCGAGGATGCCGTAGCCGAGGCACTGGTTGTCGTGCACGAGGTCGAAGTCGCCCTTGCGCTTCTTCAGCTCCTTGTAGGCGCGCACCGAGAAGGCGAGCGGCTCGGAGAACGTGCCCATCGAGAACTGGCCGATCTCGACGAGGTCGGCGAGGTGCTTGATCTCCCAGTAGGCCGGGAAGCGCCCCGGGTACTGGTCGTTGAAGATGTCGAGGCTCGGGTGCCGGTGCAGCTCCACCCGGGGATCGAGGATCGGGTACGGCTGTCCGCTGAACACCTCGACGTGGTGCCCGAGATCGACGAGGGCCTTGGTGAGATGACGGGTGTAGACCCCTTGACCGCCCACGTGGGGCTTGCCGCGGTAGGTCAGATAGGCGAGCCGGAGCGGCTCATCCGTTCCGGGACGCATGAGTCCTGGATGCTACCGCCGGGTAGCTTGGCTCACCCCAGGGACAGGACAGCGAGGCGCGTAGCCGGCGGAAGTGGTACGATGTTTAGTACCATGATCCCACGGAGGTTCCCATGGCGATGACCGCGAGCGAGGCCAGGAAGAACCTGTTCCCGCTGATCGAGCAGGTGAACGACGATCGACGCGTGGTCGAGATCACGTCGCGGCGCGGCGACGCAGTGCTGATGTCCCGGCAGGACTACGACGCGCTCGAGGAGACGGCCCACCTCCTGCGGTCCCCGGCGAACGCCCGGCGCCTGCTCGGCAGCCTCGACCAG
>JAYUAM010000263.1:0-4994 GCA_043741295.1 Acidimicrobiia bacterium | reverse complement strand
TGAGCATCGGCGGCGACGTGTGCACCGACCCCGCTGCTATCGATCCGGCGACCGTCACCGATGCCCAGCGGGCGGCGATCGCCCGCGCTGCCTCAGGCTGTCGCGCGCTCGGTCGCTGACCGCAATGCGCCGGGCGGGGCGGCCGGCGCCCGGGGGTGCGGCGCGAGTGGGTCGTCCCGGTAGCCTTCCCGGATGGCCATCGACGTCACAGACGCCACCTTCCAAACCGAAGTGATCGATCGATCGAACGACACGACGGTGGTCGTCGACTTGTGGGCTCCGTGGTGCGGCCCGTGCCGCACGCTCGGTCCGATCATCGAGAAGGTGTGCGACGAGACCGAGGGACAGGTCGTGCTCACCAAGGTGAACATCGACGAGAACCCGGGCATCGCGCAGGCGTTCGATGTGCAGTCCATCCCGCTCGTCGTGGCGCTGCGTGACGGCCAGCCGGTCGACGGGTTCCTCGGTGCCCAACCCGAGCACATGGTGCGCGAGTGGATCGGCAAGCTGTTGCCGTCCGAGGAGCAGAACGCCATCAACGAGCTCATCGCCGCCGGCGACGAGACGAGCCTGCGCCAGGCACTCGACGAGGAGCCCGGCGAGGAGCGCGTGATCGTCCCGCTCGCCCAACTCCTCGTCGACGACGGTCGGGCCGAAGAGGCGCTCGAATTGCTCAATCGGGTGCCCGAGACCGACGCCGTGCGTCGGGTCGCCGCCGAGGCGCGCTTGTCGATGCGGCCGGCCGACGATCACGACGAGACGCTCAACACGCTGCTCGCCAAGGTGAAGGACGACGAGGACGCGCGGCGCGAGTACCTCGACATCCTCGAGGTGATGGGCGCCGAGGATCCGCGCACGGCCGGCTACCGCAAGCAGCTCACCAACCGGCTCTTCTGACGCCCCGACCCGGCAGGACGGACGCGACATGACGGAAGCCGGATGAGGATCGAACGCCACGACGGCTATCTGCTCCTCGTCGGCGGGCCCGTGCCACGGGGTGCCGACGCCATCACCGTCGGGCCCGTCATCTCGATGCGCGCCGGGGCAAGATCGTCGGGCTACCTCCTGCGTCACGAGCTCGTGCACGTGCGCCAGTGGCGGCGCTACGGCCTGGTCGGTTTCGCCGTTCGCTACCTCGCCGACTATCTCCGGTGGCGCCTGCGCGGCCGTGGCCACTGGGCCGCCTATCGTCGCATCCGGTTCGAGGTCGAGGCCGACTGGGTGGCCCGGCGCACGCTCGGGGCCGAGTCGGCCGGCACCGACCTCGGCTCGTCGCGCGCTGCGTCGGCGTCGGGCGGCTGATCGCCCGCTAGCCTGCAGCTGGCTTCCCCTGCCGTCGTTGGTCGCGCACCCGTCGCGACTGGTCTGCAGGGAGGCCACGTGCCCGACCTCTTCCGTCCGCTGCCGTCGACATCGCGGCGCGATCGTGCCCGGGCGGCACTCGCCGGCGTGGGCCCGGCGCGCCTCGCCACCGCGATAGGCACCCTCGTCGCTGTCGCGGTGGCGGCCTGGTGGCTGCTCCGCACGCCGGCGCTCCCGGTGGAGGCGCGCCTGCCCCGGGCGGCGTCGTCGGGGTCCGCTCGTTCGACGACGACCGGGGCCCGCCCGCCCGGGTCCACTGCCGGTCGCGCCACCACGGTCGTGGCGAACGGCTCGACCGGCGCCGGCCCCGCATCTGCGGTATCGCCCGCAGAGTCGCCGGCATCGGCGCACCCGGAGCCGTCCGCGACGTCGGGTGCGCCGGTGACGACGATCGTCGTCCAGGTGGCCGGCAAGGTCGCCCGGCCCGGCGTGTACCACCTGCCGGCCGACGCCCGCGTGGTCGACCTCGTGGAGGCCGCCGGCGGTGTGATCGCCGACGGTGACGCCGGCGGGGTTGCGCTCGCCGCCCGTCTCGCCGACGGCCAACGCGTCGTCGTGCCCGCCGTGGGCGAGCATGTCCCGGCCGGGGGGAACGGGGCCTCGTCGCCGTCGGGCGGGGTCGGCGCCGGCCCGGCCGCGGGCTCGGGGGCCGCCGGCTCGGGGGGCGCGCCGACTGCAGAGGACCCGGTCGATCTCAACACCGCGACGCTCGCCGACCTCGATCGGCTCCCGGGCGTCGGCCCGGCCACCGCAGCGGCGATCGTCGCCTACCGCGACGCCCACGGCCCGTTCCGCACGGTCGACGATCTCGGCGAGGTGCGCGGCATCGGCCCCGCCCGGTTGGAAGCGCTACGCGCCCTGGTGCGGGCGTGAACGCCGACGACCGTCGCGACGGCGGTCGGCGCTCAGACGATGCCCCGTCGAGTGAGCGCCGAGGCGAGCAGCCGGAGCCCGACCAGCTCGCCGACCCACACGGCGAGCAGGTACCAGACGAACTCGGCCCACCAATTGCGCCAGGTGACCACCGCTCGACGCGACACGCGCCGGGCGGCCACGGTCCCGAGCGTGAACCAGAGCAACGCGCTCGACACCGCGGTGGCCATCCAGCGCCACGAGTCCGACTTCAACGGGATGCCGAAGGGCAGGGCGGTGGGCAGGGCGAGCGCGGCGAGGACCCAGCTGCCCAGACGCCCACGCACGCAGCCTGTGCCGGTGCAGGGCGACGCCCGGTAGAGGACGAGGGCGGCGGCGAGGGTGATGGCCGGCACGAGGAGCCCGAGGAGCGCCCCCCGGCGCCTGACCCGCTGGCGGTAGGCGGCCGGCCCGTCGGGCACCGGGCTGGCAACGCGTGGTTCCATGGCGGGGGCACAGCCTACGGCAGCCGTCGTGGGGACGCCTGGGCAGCCGCCCTCGCCGCCGCGGCCACGGTCGGCGCGCTCGTTCCCATCGGTCTCACCGGGCCGCTCGCCGGGCCGCTCAGGGGGCCGCTCACCGGTGCGATGGCCGTGGTCGGCATCGCCGCCTGGCGGGCGCGTCGCCCGGCGCTCGTTTGTCTTGCCGCGCTCGTGCTCGCCAGCGCATTGGCCGCCGCCGCCGAGCGGGGTCTGGCGAGGCCGGATGCGGCACGGCTGCGAGGCGCGGCGGTCGTGTTGCTCACCGACCCGTCGCCGGTCGGCCCCGGGCGGACCGCGGTCGCCCGGCTCGGGCGGCGCCACGTCCAACTCCTCGCCTTCGGGCGCGCCGGCCGCTCGCTCGGTCGCCGCCTCGCCGGCGACGTCGTGGTCGTCGACGGCCGGCTGTCCGCGGTCCGCGGCCCGCGCGCCGCCGCCCTGCGGGCGCGGCACGTCGCCGCCCGCATCGACGTCGAGATCGTCACCGACTGGCGACCCGGAAACGTCCTGGCCGAGGCGGCCAACCGCATCCGGCGCACGTTGGAGCGGGGCGCCTCGGTGCTGCCGCCGACCGAGCGGTCGCTCTACCTCGGTCTCGTGATCGGCGACGACCGTGACGAGCCGCCTGCCATCGTCAACGCCTTTCGCGCCAGCGGGCTCGCCCACCTCACGGCGGTATCGGGCGAGAACGTGGCCTTCGTCCTCGTCTGCCTGGCACCGCTGCTGCGTCGACTCCCGTTGCGAGGCCGATGGCTGGCGACGCTCGCCGTCGTCGCCTGGTTCGCGGTGCTCACGCGCTTCGAACCTTCGGTGCTGCGGGCGGCCACGATGGCCGCGCTGGCGGCGACGACCACCTACCTTGATCGTTCCGTGTCCGGCGTGCGGCTCCTCGGCCTCGCCGTGACGATCGGCATCCTCGCCGACCCCTTCCTCGTCCGCTCGGTCGGTTGGTGGCTGTCGGTCGGCGCCACCGCCGGTCTGGTGACCCTGGCCGGGCCGATCGCCCGGCTGTTGCCTGGCCCGCGCTGGCTGGCCGAGCCGCTCGGGCTCACCATCGCCGCCCAGATCGGGGTCGCCCCGGTGACGATCGTCGTGTTCGGGCCGCTGCCGCTGGCGTCGGTTCCGTCGAATCTGCTCGCCGCGCCGGCGGCCGGGCCGCTGATGGTGTGGGGTCTGCCGATGGGCCTGCTCGCCGGGTTGCTGCCGCGCCTCGGCCCGCTCGTGCACCTGCCGTCGCTGGTTCTTGTGCGCTGGATCGCCCTGGTAGCCCGGATCGGCGAACGATTGCCGGTCGGCCGCGTCGGCCCTCGTGCGATGGTGACCGTCGCCGTCGCCGTCGCTGGCCTGGTCGTCGTCGGCGTGGTGATCCGCCGTCGTGGGCGCCACGGTCTGGGCGTCGGTCCGGGCCCCGCGGGGGTTCCGTCCCCGCCCGGGCGTCCGGCGCGGCGGGTATCGTCAGCGCTCGTGTCGCCCCCGCCCCGTCCGACCGCGCCGACCGCGCCGACCGCGTCGACTGGGCCGACCGCGCCGACTACGCCGACTGGGCCGATGACGCGAGCTGGGCCGACTGGGCCGACCGCGCCGATGACGCGAGTTCGGCGGTGAGCACCCACCTGCTGCGCGGGGAGGACGAGTCGCTCCTGTCGGCCGCGCTCGGCGAGGTCGTCCACCGGCTCGTCGGCAGCGGCGATCGCGGTCTGCTCGTGACCGAGTTCGAAGGTGAGGAGTACGAGATCGGCGGGCTCGTCGATGCCGCGCAGACCGCGCCGTTCCTCACCGACCGGCGCGTCGTCGTCGGGCGTGGGGTCGGCCGTTTCGCGGCGGACGACGTCGCCGCCCTCGTCCGCTACCTCGACGACCCACTCGATTCGACCGATCTCGTGCTCACCGGAGGCGGTGGACGGCTGCCGAAGGCACTGCTCGACGCCCTCAAGCGCACCGGTGCGATCCTGCTCGACACCGACGCCCCGAGCGGCGCGAAGGATCGTCGGGCCTGGCTCGACGATCATGTCGCCGGCAGCGGTCTCCGCCTCGACGCGTCGGCCAAGGCGGCCCTCGCCGATCACCTCGGCGAGGACGTCGGTCGCCTCGCCGCGCTCCTGGCGACTCTCGTCGGCACGTTCGGTGCCGGTGCCAGTCTGAGGTCTGCCGACATCACTCCGTTCCTTGCCGAGGCCGGCGGCGTGCCACCGTGGGATCTGACCGACGCCATCGACCGGGGCGACACGCGGGCGTCGCTCA
>JAYUAM010000262.1:0-5008 GCA_043741295.1 Acidimicrobiia bacterium | reverse complement strand
TCAATGCCCTGCAGTCACCCTCTGCCTCGTCGTCGATGGCACGGGCGCGACCGATGCCGTTGCGACGTCGGCTGACGTCGTCGACTTCGAGCAGGCCGTCCGCGGGCAGCCGGTCACGCCGCTGGCCGACGAGTGGCTCGGCTCGGCGATGCTCTACTCGTCGGGCACGACCGGACGTCCGAAGGGCATCCTTCGGCCCCTGCCCGAGGCGCGACCGGATACGAACCTGCCGCTGTTCAACTTCCTCGGCGTCCTCTGGAAGTACCGGCCGGACATGACCTATCTCTCGCCGGCACCGCTCTACCACTCGGCGCCGCAGGCCGCCGTCGGCCTCACGATCCGCTCCGGCGGAACGGCCGTGATCATGGAGCGCTTCGACCCCGAGGAGTACCTCGCCCTCGTCGAGCGCTACCACATCACCCATAGCCAACTCGTGCCGACGATGTTCAGCCGCATGTTGAAGCTTCCCGACGACGTGCGCACGCGCTACGACCTCGCCTCGCTCGACATCGCCGTGCACGCCGCCGCGCCGTGCCCGCCGCAGGTGAAGGAGCAGATGATCGCGTGGTGGGGCCCGATCATCCTCGAGTACTACGGCGCCACCGAGGCGATCGGCTTCACCGCCTGCGACTCGCACGAGTGGCTCGCCCACCGAGGCACGGTCGGTCGGGTGCTGCTCGGCGAGTTGCACATCCTCGACGACGAACTCGCCGAGTGCCCGACCGGTTCCCCCGGCACGGTGTGGTTCAAGACGGCGACGCCGTTCGAGTACTACAACGACCCGGCCAAGACGCGAGAGGCGCGCACGGCGGACGGGACGATGAGCACCGTCGGCGATGTCGGCTACGTCGATGACGACGGCTTCCTCTACCTCACGGACCGCAAGACCTACATGATCATCTCTGGCGGGGTGAACATCTACCCGCAGGAGTGCGAGAACCTGCTCATCATCCACCCGAAGGTGGCCGACGCCGCCGTGTTCGGCGTGCCGAACGACGACCTCGGCGAAGAGGTGAAGGCCGTCGTCCAACCGATGCCCGGCGAGATCGCCGGGCCGGACCTCGAACGGGAGCTGATGGCCTTCTGCCGCCAGCACCTCGCCCACCAGAAGTGCCCGCGCTCGGTCGACTTCGAGGCCGAGCTGCCCCGACTGCCGACGGGCAAGCTGTACAAGCGACTGTTGCGCGATCGCTACTGGGGTGACCGGGCCACTCGCATCGTGTGAGCGGCACGCGTCGTTCCCGAGTCAGCGGAGACGGGCGAGCAGAACCGCCGGGTCGACACGCCCCGGTGCCGCACGGTCGCGAGCGAGGTCGTGCATCATCGCCTGCAACATCTCGTTGACCGGGGTCGCAACACCGTGCAGCCGGCCGAGGAGCACGATCTCGCCGTTCAGATAGTCGGTCTCCACCGAGCCGCCCCGTGCGAGCGACTGCCAGGTCGAGCCTCCACCGCGCGGCCGCCCGGCCACCGGCCGTTCGACCATCAGCGTGCGCCGCGCCACCTCCTCGGCGTCGGACGCAGCGTCGAGGCCGGCGCCAGCGAACACTTCCTCGGCCTCGTCGCGCGCCCGGCGCCGCAGTTCGGCGACGGCAACGGCCGCCGGCGTACCCTTCGGCGGCCGCCCGCACGCCGCATCGACCGAGTTTCCCGTGTTGAGCACGAGCTTTCGGTACTTGAGACGCAGGATGTCGGGTCGGGCCTCGGACGAGAACTGCGAGATGTCGAGCGCGCCCGCCGCCGTCAAGGCCCGCTCGTCGACTCCGCCCGGGTAGCGGCCGATGTCGAGCGAGCCGGCGATCGGTGCGCTGACGACCTGGACCACGCCCGGCTCCAGGTACGCGGTAGGCATCAGCACGCTGATGCCGTACACGTTGGCGAACAGGCGCAGCGCGACCCGCTCGGCCTCCACGCCGTTGGTCGCGCACGCGACAGCAGTGCTCGATGGCGCGGCGTCGCGAAGGTCGCCCAACGCCGCCGGTGCGTCCTGCGACTTCGTAGCCAGCACGACCAGGTCGTCGTCGGTGAAGCTCAGCTGCGACGGGTTGGCGACGGCCGGCACCGCCAGCACGACCATGTCGTCGGGGTCCTGGAGGGTGAGCCCGCGAGCATGGATCGCTTCGAGGTGGGCGCCGCGGGCGATGAGCACGACGTCGTGGCCGTGCTGGAAGAGCCGCCCGCCGATCACGGCGCCGACGCCTCCAGCGCCCAGGATCACGAACCGCATCAGCCGGATCCGTCCCGAGCCCTAGAGCCGGCGTTCGTCATGGCGTGCCCGCCACCGTGAGCAACGCCGCGGCGTGGCGTTGGACGTCGGCGGACGTGACGATGTCGGGCAGCTCCACCAGGATCGAGCTACCGCCGACGGCCTCGTCGACCGGGCACCACATGAACCCGTGCTTGCAGTCGCCGCTCTGGTAGAGCGGACCGAGCCGGGTGAGGTCGTGGTACAGCTGTCCCGGCCGCTTGTCGGCGCCCGACCATCCGATCCATCCGTAGTTCTGGTGGTACCAGACGCTGAGCGTCGGGCGAATGGCGACAGCGAGGTCGAACACGGCCTTCTGCTCGGGTTGCGCCGGCGCCGCCCGGTTCGGGTCGGTTCCGTTGGCGAGGAAGCGGGTGTCGAGCGCAAGACCGTCCGGGTTGAGCATCGCCACGACCCACACCGTGGTGCCGGCCGGCACCGGCGTGCGGCGGGCGCGCATCCAGACCCGCAGCCCCGCCTCCTCGTCGCCGTGGGTCTGGGCGACGACCAGCATCATCCGGGGACCGCTGCCGTAGCGCAGCGCGGTGATCGGCCGCCCGCCGGCGGAGGTCCCGATCACGCGCACCTCGTCGGCCCCGGCGGTCTCGCTGCCGGGCAGGATGCCGAGGTAACCGAGCAGCGCCTCGTCGACCTCGCCGGTCGACGCGAGGCCGGCGTCGAGCTGCAGCACGGCGACCGCCTGGCGACGGTGTCGGGCCTGATCGGCCGGTCGGCCGCCCGTCACGTCGAAGCCGAGGGCGTCGAGCGTGACGACGAGGCACGGCGTCGGGTCGGACGGGTCGACGGTGCAGGTCGGCGCGCCGGCGAGCGGATGGGCACCACCGCGTCGACCGTTGATCGGGTTCGTCGGCTTCACGAGCGTGTCGTCGCCCGTGGGCAGGATGAGGTCGGCCGGCACCGAGGTCATCGAGACGTCGGCCACCGCGGATGTGCGGGCCGCCAGGGCCGGCGGAGCGACCGCGGCCGAGGTGCTCGACGCCAGGACGGGCGGGGCGATGGTGGTAGCCGGCGCGGTGGTCGTCGTGGCGGGCTCCGTCGTCGGCGCCACGGTCGTCGAGGTCGCCGGGGCGAGGGTGGTGGTCGGCGCGGTGGTGGACGTGATGCTGGGGGATGTCGCAAGCGGGCTCGACGACGGGCTCGACAACGATGTCGTCGTGGCGACGGCGGGCCCGGTGGCGATCGTGCTCGCCGCCGTGACCGACGCGCCGCTGCTTCCGATCGGACCCGTCGTCGACCAGCCCGAGCTGCGGGGAACCCCCGACGAGGCGCAGGCCGTCACGAGCACGAGCGCACCCCACGCGCACCAGTACCGGCCACCCATCCGTCGCCCCCGGATCATCGGTGCACCGTACCAGCGCCTTCCGTGCGCCGGTCGGCAAGACGTGTGACGATCGCGCCGCGAACGGCTCGTGCGCCTCAGGCGAACTGGACGGCGATCGAGCCCATCGGGCCGTAGTCGGCCTGGAAGGTGTCGCCGGCGCGCACCCACACGGGGCGGGTGAACGAGCCGGCCAGGATGACGAGGCCCGCTTCGAGCGCCACACCGTGGGCGGCGAGCTTGTTCGCCAGCCAGGCCACGCCGTTGGCCGGATGGTTCAGCACGGCGGCAGCCACACCGGATTCCTCGATGATCCCGTTGCGGTAGAGCAGGGCGGACACCCAGCGCAGGTCGACGTCCATCGGGCGCACGACGCGCCCGCCCGTGACGATGCCGGCGTCGGCGGCGTTGTCCGAGATCGTGTCGATGATCGTGCGGCTCGACCCGGACTCGGGGTCCGTCATCTGGATGCGGGCGTCCAGGATCTCGAGCGCGGGCGTGACGTACTCGGTGGCGCGCAACGCGTCGAACAGCGTGCAGCCCGGACCGCGCAGCGTGTCGCCGAGCACGAACGCCAGCTCCACCTCCACGCGCGGCGCGATGAAGTCGGCGAGGGGCACGACCGAACCGTCGGCGTAGAACATGTCGTCGTAGATCACGCCGTAGTCGGGCTCGGCGATGTTCACCGACTGCTGCATCGCCCGAGACGTGAGCCCGATCTTGCGCGCCCGCACCGTGCGCCCCGCAGCCACGCGCAACGCGACGCCGGCGTCCTGGATGGCGTAGGCATCGTCGATCGTCAGGCCCGGGTGGCGCTGAGAGATCTGACGCATCGGCGTCTTCGTGCGCTCGGCGTCGAGCAGCTGTCCGGCGATGTCCCTGGCGAGCGCGGCGTCGATCATGGTTCGCAACGTAGCGATCCGTGCGGCGCGCTCGCCCATCCGACACGGCGCGTCATAGGCTCGGCGGCCGATGATCCAGCCCCACGAGACCGGCCCCATGTTCGACGACTTCGTGGTCGGTGCCACTATCCCCTCGCTGCCGTCGGTGACGCTCACCGAGGCCGACAACGCGATGTACCGCGCCATGACGGGCGACCAGCACCGGTTCGCCGCCGACGTCGCCGCCTACCGCGCCGCGACCGGAGCGGGTGGCGCGCTGGCGAACCCGGCGGTGGTGATGCAGTACTCCATCGGGCAGACGACGAACGCAACGCGGCGGGCCATCGCCAACCTTTACTACCGGTCGGTGCGCGTGCTGCGCCCAGCGGAGATCGGCGAGACGTTGACCACCATCACGACCGTGCTCGGCCTGCGCGACGCGTCGCCGAAAGACGGCCAGCACCGTGGAAGGGTCTGGCTGGGCATCCGCACCACCAGCGATGCCGGGCTGGTGGTCGAGTACGAACGGTGCGCGCTGATCCC
>JAYUAM010000261.1:0-2057 GCA_043741295.1 Acidimicrobiia bacterium | reverse complement strand
ATCCAACTGTCCATCAGACCGCGGGCCTTGTCCTTGGCCTCGTCGTGGCGACGGACGAGGTCCTGCACCTGGTCGTTGTCGGCGTAGACGCCGGGGTCGGCGAGCTGGCGCTGGAGGTCGGCCACCTCCGACTCGGCGCGACCGAGATCGCGCTCGAGCTTGTCGACCTGCTTGCGCAGCTCCTTCGTCGCGCTGTGGCGGGCGTTTCGCTGCTCGGCCTCGTTGCGCTTCTGGGCACCCCGATCGCCATGGGCGGCCGGCCGGGCCGTCGACCCGCCCGCCACTGCGGCCACGGCACCGGCTCCGCCCGTTGCCGCGGAGCCGGCGGGCGGGCTGCCCTGCTTGGCGGGTCCCGACGGGGCCCGGGTGGCTGGCGCCGTCGGGCGTGCGGCGGCGCGGGCGGCCGGACCGGTGGCCGCGCCACTCCGGGGCGACAGCACCGCCTCGTCCACGCCGGCGTACATCCGCACGGTGCCGTTGCGCACGGCGACGAGCCCGTCACACACCTCCCGGATGAGGTAGCGGTCGTGGCTCACCAGCAGGATCGTGCCGGGGTAGGCCCGCAGGGCGTCCTCCAACAGGTCGCAGCTCGCCAGGTCGAGATGGTTCGTCGGCTCGTCGAGAATCAGCAGGTTCACCGGGTTGAGCAGCGCCTTGGCCAGGGCCAGGCGCGTGCGCTCGCCACCGGAGAGATCCCCGACACGCCGGTCGGACATGTCGCCGGGGAAGCCGAAGCTGCCGAGCACCGAGCGCATGTTGCGCTTCTCGCCCCGCACCCCCGCCGTCTGAAGCTCCTGCAGAGTGGTGCGGGTGAAGTCGAGGCTGTCGACCTGGTGCTGGGCGAAGGTGGCGATATCGACGTTGGTGCCGAGCCGCCAGGTGCCGTTCATCGCCGCCAGCTGACCGAGCACGAGCTTGAGCAGCGTGGTCTTGCCGGCCCCGTTCGGCCCGATCACGCCGAGCTTCTGGCCGCGCTCGACGACGAGGTCGATGTCGCGCAGGAGCGGCACGTCGTCGTAACCGAGGGTGACCCTCTCCATCTCGATCACGTCGCGTGCCGAGCGGCGGGGTTCCGGGTAGTTGAAGCGGGCGACGAGCTCGCGCTGCGTCGGCATCTCGATGCGGTCGAGCTTCTCCAACGTCTTGATGCGGCTCTGCACCTGGCGCGATTTCGTCGCCTTGTAGCGGAAGCGCTCGACGAAGCGCTCGACGCGGGCGACCTCACGCTGCTGCGCATCCCGCTGCGATTCCAGCCGGGCGAGGCGCTCTTCGCGCTCGACGACGAACTCGGCGAACCCGCCGACGTACTCGGTGGCGGTCTGGAAGGCGAGCTCGACGACGCGGTCGGCGACGGTGTCGATGAAGTCACGGTCGTGGCTGACGAACAGGACGGCGCCCGGGTACTCCTTGAGCGTGTCCTCCAACCAGGTCACCGAGTCGGTGTCGAGGTGGTTGGTGGGTTCGTCGAGGATCAGGATGTCGGGCTTGGCGAGGAGCAACTGGGCGAGGGCGGCGCGCATGCGCCAGCCGCCCGACATCTCGCGCAGCGCGCGGTGGGCGTCGGTCGGCGAGAAGCCGAGGCCGTTCAGGATCGCCTGCGCCTCGGACTCCAACGCGTAGCCGCCGAGCGTCTCGAAGCGGTGCTGGGCGTCGCCGTAGTCGTCGAGCGCCCGGTCGTGCTCGGCGCCGGTCGTGGCGGCGATGCGCTCGGTCAGCTCGAGCAGCTTGTGCTCGAGGTCGCGCACCTCGGTGGCGCCACCGAGCACGGTGTCGAGCACCGTGCCCTGGTGGATCTCGGTCAGCTCCTGGGGCAGGAAGCCGATCTGCACGCCCTTCGGCCGGTGCACGTCGCCGGTGTCGGGGTCCTGCAGGCCGAGCAGGATCTCGATGAGCGTCGTCTTGCCGGCGCCGTTGTTGCCCACCAGGGCGGTGCGACGACCCGGGACCAGCGTGATCGTGACGTCGCGGAACAGCGCCTGCGCGCCGAACGCCTTGGACAACCCCGTCACCGTGATCACGGTTGGTAAACGCTAGCGGGCCGGGGCCCCACCCGCTCG
>JAYUAM010000260.1:0-2061 GCA_043741295.1 Acidimicrobiia bacterium | reverse complement strand
ACCGCGCTGCAGGGTGCAGCGGCCGTCGTTTGGGTCGACGACGACGGACCGGGCATCGCCGCCGACGACCGGCCGCACGTGTTCGAGCGGCTCTACGTCACGACCCGTGAACCACGTCGCAGGGAGATCGGCTCTGGCCTCGGTCTGGCGATCGTGCATGAACTGGTGGCGGCGATGGGGGGCACGGTCACCGCCGAAGCGGCGCCGTCCGGCGGCGCCCGCATGGTGGTCCGCCTCCCCGCCGGTTGAGCCCGGCGTGCCTCGGCGACGGTTCGGATCGCCCCCGGAGTTTCCCGCGGAAACAATCGCACACCCCATCGTCACGATGGGAAGGTGAGCACGAGTGAGACGATCGATCGCCCCGACACGACGGGACCAACCAGCACCGACTGGGCAGCGATGCCGAGTGAGCGTCTGGAGGCCGAGCTGGTCCCCTGGGCCGCGCGTGAGTCGGCGATCAAGGCGACCTTCCTCGCCGCGCTGGCCGAGTTCGTGCGCCGGCGAGGCTGGGAACCGTGGGAGTGCGTGTCGGCCGGCCAGTGGCTCTCGTGGAAGTGTGGGTTGGGGCGAGTCGCCGCCAGCGAGCACGTTCGCGTGGCCACGGCACTCGGGTCGCTCCCGAAGATCCACGCCGCGCTGGCCGACGGCACGCTCACCTGGTCGAAGGTGCGCGCCATGACCCGAGTCGCCACGCCACAGTCGGAGCACACGTGGCTCGAGGTGGCCACGGCGGCCACGGCGGCCACGGCGGCCCAGGTCGAGCGACTCGCGCAGACCTACCGCCGCGCCAGCCCGGCCGACGCACTGCGCCAGGAGCGCGAGCGGTCGTTCTCCCACCAGGTCGCCGACGACGATTCGGTCGTCATCACCGTGCGCCTTCCCGCCGACGTCGGCATGGCCGTCGTCAACGCGGTGCGCGCCGGCACCACGCCCGTGGCGGGTCAGGCGTTCTCAACGCGGGCGGCCGACGCGTTCGTGCAGCTCCTGTTCGGGGAGTCGGTCGTCGAGCCGGAGGTCGTGATCCACGCCGATGCCGCCGGTTTCCCGCGGGAAACGCGAGGAGATGGTCACTGCGCCATCGTCGGCGGTCCTGCCGTCCCGATCGAGATCGCCGAGCAAGCAGCGTGCGCCGGCCAGGTAAGCGTCGTCCAGCACGGCGCCGATGGCGCGGTCGTCGGCATCTCCCGTCGTCGCCGCTTCCCCTCGCCGCTCCAGCGCCGCGCCCTCGAGGCCCGCCATCGCACGTGCGCCATGCCCGGCTGCCACCACGAGGGTCGGTTGCAGGCCCACCACCTGCACCATTGGATCCGCGGCGGGCCTACGAAGCTCTCCAACGTCGCGCTCGTCTGCACGGCGCATCACCGGCTGGTCCACCTGCACCACCTCCAGCTCACGATGTCGCCCGACGGCTGTCTCGCGGTCGCCGACCGTCACGGCCGGCCACTCGACCGCCCGATCGAACGACTGGTGCTCCCGTACGGCGACCCCGTTCCGTCGGCCCGGCCTGATCGAGCGCTTGGCGAACGTCTGGATCTCGACCTCACGCTCCACTGCCTCTTCCACCCGGCTCCCGTCCGCTGAACACGTGACGGGGCACGCGATGCGGGGAGGACCGGATGGCCCTCCCCGCATCGCTTCCCTGGGTTCTCCCCGGTCGCCCGACCCCTGGCGGGCCGGTCTGCCGATCAGCTGCAGCCGCTGGTGTTGCCGCAGCTCGGGCAGGCGTGGCAGGCGCCGGCCCGCTGCATCTGCACGCCGCACTGCATGCACATCGGCGCATCCGAGTGGCGCACGGCAGGGGCGGCGTGCGCCGCGCCGGTCGCCGGGGCCGGCTCGACCGGGGCCGGCGATGCCATCCCCAGCTCCATCTGCGTCGCCAACTCGTTGGCGGACGGGATCGTCTTCGGATCGGGCATCACGTCGTGGCCCGTCACCGTCTCGATCATCGACTCCTCGACGCCAGGCAACGTCGGCTGGAGGCGCTCGTCGATCGAGAAGATGCCGAGCTCGGCCCGCTCCTCGTACGTCATGTACTCGAGGGAGAGGCGACGGAACAGGTAG
>JAYUAM010000259.1:0-5019 GCA_043741295.1 Acidimicrobiia bacterium | reverse complement strand
CTCCCTCGCCAGATCCCCGGGCCGCACCCGGACCAGCCCGGCGCGCGCGTGCGCCAGCATGTCATCGATCATCCAACGAGCGTATGAGACGGCGTGGTCGTCGTCATCGTGGGAAAGGCCAAGCGCTACGAAACAATTCATGAACAGCTCGTCGTTCGCCCCGTGATGGGCGGACCGAGCGAGGGTTCTGGGAGGTCGCGGTGTATCGTCGACCCCGGAGGTTGCGGTCGTGGCCATCGTCTGGATCGTGGTGTGCCTGATCCTCGTCGGCATCGAGCTGCACCACCTCGCCCTCTTCGCCGTGTTCGGCGCGGCCGGCGCCGCCGCAGGTGCAGCCGTCGCAGTCGCCGCCCCGTCCGCCGTGCCCCTCCAGGCTCTGGTGGCCGTCGCTGTCGCCGCCGCAGGTGTCGTGCTCGTGCGACCACACATGAGTCCGGCCTTCGCCCGGCGGGGACCGGGCCACGCCATTCGGGGTGTGCACGGTGGCCTCGTCGGCTCGCGTGGGCTCACGCTCGACGAGGTGCGAATCGACATCAGCGGCCACGTTCGCCTCGTCGGCGAGAAGTGGCTCGCCGTCTCCGCCGACGCCACACGCATTCCTCCGTCGACGTCGGTTGTCGTCACCAACGTCATCGGTACGACTCTGACGGTGCGAGCCGCAGAAGAATGGGAACTCACATGATCATCGCCATCTCCGGCGTCACGATCGGCGCGCTCGTCGTGCTCGGTCTCGTCCTCGTCGTCCTCCTCTTCATGCTGCGCAAGATGGTCAACATCGTGCAGCAGGGCGAGGTCGGTGTCGTCAAGCGGCTGGGGGAGTACCGCAAGACCCACGAGCCCGGGCTGGTCATCATCGGGCCGTTCATCGACTCGCTGCAGCGGGTCGACATGCGTGAGATACCGGTCCCGGGCGACCGCCAGGAGGTGATCACGCGGGACAACGTCGTCGTCACGGTAAACGCCACGATCTTCACGCAGATCGTCGACGCCAAGCAGGCGCTGTTCAGCGTCGCCAACTTCAGCGTGGCCATCGACGCGCTGGCGCGCACCGCGCTGCGTTCGGTCATCGGCACGTTGTCGCTCGACGAGGCGCTGTCCGAACGAGAGCGCATCAACACCGACGTGCAGTCGCAGATGGAGGCGGTCACCGACAAGTGGGGCATCCGCATCGCCCGCATCGAGATCGTCGAGATCACGCCGCCGCCGAAGATCCTCGAAGCGCTCGCGCTACAGAAGCAGGCCGATCAGGAGAAGCGCGCCAAGATCCTGCAGTCCGAGGGCAACCAGCAGTCGGCGATCAACATCGCCGACGGCGCGGCGAAAGCGGCGATCCGCTCCGCCGAGGGCGAACGCGCCTCGGCGATCCTGCGGGCCGAGGGCAACCGGCAGGCGTCGATCCTCGAGGCCGAGGGACGGGCGCAGGCCATCACGAGCGTCTACGACGCCATCCGCGCCGCAAAGCCGGACACGTCGTTGATCGCCATCCTCCAGCTCGACACCCTCGCCAAGTTCGCCGACAGCGACAACGCCAAGATCGTCGTGCCGTTCGAGAGCGCGGCACTGCTCGGCGCGGCGCAGGCGTTGCGATCCGTTCTCGATCCTGCGCCCACCGGCGCCGCTCGTTAGTCGGTAGCCGAGCGTCGCCGAGGTCACTCACCGGACCGCACGGCTTCGAGCTGTCTAACTGCGCCCCAACCGTAATATCACTCAACGTGCGTGCGCGACCACGTCGCGGTAGAAGCGAGCGCCCGGCCGGTAGGTGCAGGCCCTCACGGCCTCGGTGGGGACCGGGCCGCGCGCCGGTGGCGTCGACGCACCCCGTGGCGGGGGTCCCCGGCCCCCGCACGCAGGGACGATGCCTGCGGGGCTCCGGACGAAAACCGAGCACTAGCGGTAGCGGCACAACGTTGGCCGGCGGTTGTCCAAACCTTTTCCAAAGGTACTAGGACCAGACTCGCCTCCGACGGGGGGACGACTCTTCGACGTCGTCCACGAGCAGGAAGCTGCGCCTCGGCGCGGGAAGGGGCAACAACTATGGGAATCGGCGCACGTCTACGGAACACGCGGACCGGACAACGACGGCTCATGCGGTTCGCTTCAGTCCTCGGTACGTTCGCACTGGTGACCGGGGCAGGAGTGGTCTACGACTCCGGCGTCGCCTCGGCGGCGTCCGCACCGGTCGGGCAGGGGTTCGTCGTGACCTCAGGCGACCTCGCGTTCATCCTCAAGCAGATCAAGATCGCCGAGCGCCACGCGCGCGCTCTGGGCGGCGATGCCGCGGCGGCCACGCAGCCGAACCCGAACCCTTCGACCGATCCGAACTACTGCCTGTCGATGATCGGTTCAGGCGTCGACCGCATCCCGGACGCCATCACCTCCTACGGCCTGCGGACCGTCGACGGATCGTGCAACAACCTCGCCGCCGTGTTGACTACGGCGAACACGGCGACGAACCATCCGAGCTTCGGCGCCGCCGATCAGCCGTTCCCTCGGTTGGCCAACCCGGTCTTCCGTGACGCCGAGCCGATCACGCCGGCGTTCCCCGTCGGTCCTCCCGGGCCGACGTCGTACAAGCAGAAGCTGGCGGGCAACGTCGTCATCGACTCGCAGCCCCGCACGATCTCCAACCTGATCGTCGACCAGACGTCGACGAACCCTGCCGCCATCGCCGCCGCCGGGCGCCCGGTGCGTTCGCAGAACGCCCCGGGCCTCTTCCCGTGCACGACGGACCCCGACCCGCTGGCGGTTCCGCCGGTCGTCGCCGTGCCCGTCAACTGCGTGCCGTCGCACACGACGCTGTTCATCCCGAACGTGACGACCGATGTCGGCCTCTCGCCGCCCTACAACAGCTTGTTCACGTTCTTCGGCCAGTTCTTCGATCACGGCGTCGACCAGACCGTGAAGAGCCGCGGCACGGTGTTCGTGCCGCTGAACGCCGACGATCCGCTGCGGACCGTTGGCCCGGACGGCAAGCCGGGCACCGGTGACGAGGTTCCGGCGAGCCAGGCGTTCATGGTGCTCACCCGTGCGCAGAACCAGCCCGGCCCCGACGGCATCATCGGCACCGCCGACGACATCCAGGACGCCAACAACACCGACACGCCGTGGGTCGACCAGTCGCAGACCTACACGTCGCACTCGTCGCATCAGGCGTTCCTGCGTGAGTACGAGCTCGTCGGTGGCCGCCCGCAGCCGACGGGCCGCCTGCTCGGCGGTCTCGGTGCCGGCCTCACCTATGCCGGTTCGCCGGACGGCACCACGGGCATCTCCACGTGGGCGGCGACGAAGATCCAGGCCGCCGCCAAGCTGGGCCTTCAGCTGGTCGATACGGATGTGACGAACATCCCGATGCTCGCCGCCGACCCGTACGGCAACCTCATCCTCGGCCCCGCCCGTGGCCTGGCCCAGTACGTGACGGCGACCGGTCTGGTCGAGGGCGACATCGCCAGCCCGGTGCCGGTGCCGGCGAACGCGCGGCACTTCGACACGCCGTTCCTCACCGACATCGCGCACAACGCCGACCCGAGTTGTGGGCGAAGCGGCTGCCCGGTGCCGGACGCGGACAACACGCCCTCGGCGAACTTCGCGGCGCAGCCTCCTGGCACCTACGACGACGAGATGCTCAACGCCCACTTCACCTGTGGTGACGGTCGCTGCAACGAGAACATCGCGCTGTCCACGATCCACCAGGTGTTCCACTCCGAGCACGACCGCCTCGTCGCCGACATCGAGAACACCTTGACGAACGACACCAGCGCTGCGGGTGTGGCGGCGCTCGCCGAGTGGAAGACCGCGTCGAACTTCGGTAGCCCCGTGACCGGCGGCTGGAACGGCGGTCGCATCTTTCAGGCGGCCCGGTTCGTGACCGAAATGGAGTACCAGCACCTGGTGTTCGAGGAGTTCGCCCGCAAGGTGCAGCCTGCCGTGCGGCCGTTCCACGTCTATTCGCCGGACATCAACCCGGCCGTGAAGGCCGAGTTCGCCCACGCGGTGTACCGCTTCGGTCACTCGATGCTGAACGACCAGGTGGCCCGCACCACGGTCGACCCGATCGACCCGATCAACGGTCCGAAGAAGGATAACTCGCTGCCGTTGCTGAAGGCGTTCCTGAACCCACCGGAGTTCTTCAACACCAATGGCACGCTCCCAGGCGCCTACACGCCGGAACAGGCGGCCGGTGCGGTCGTGATGGGTTCGTCAGACCAGGTCGGTAACGAGCTGGACGAGTTCGTCACCGAAGTGCTGCGCAACAACCTCCTCGGTCTGCCGCTCGACCTCGCGTCGTTGAACCTGACCAGGGCCCGCAGCGAGGGGATCCCGCCGCTCAACGACGTGCGCCGCCAGATCTTCGCGGCGACCAACGACGGTCAGCTCACGCCGTACACGAGCTGGTTCGACTTCGGTCAGCACCTCAAGCACCCCGAGAGCCTGATCAACTTCGTCGCCGCCTACGGCACGCACCCGAGCATCACGTCGGCCACGACGCTGCTCGCCAAGCGCAACGCCGCCCGGGCCATCGTCGACCCGCTCCCGGTCCAGGCCGGCCCCGACGGCATCCTCGGCACGGCCGACGACATCCCCGCCGACGTTCCGCCGCCGGACGCTGCTGCGTTCATGTTCAGCACGAACTTCGCCGGCGTCGTCGGCAGTGCAGCGGTTCCGGCCGGCCCCGGCCCCGACCTGCTCTTCGGCACCAACTGTGGCACGCCGACCGCATCGGTCGAGTGCCTCGACAACACTGCGGCCATCCCGGCCGTCACCGCCGTCGCAGGCGCAAACTGGTCGAGCGTCGGCGGCGTCACGATCACCGGTCTCGACTCGGTCGACCTGTGGGTTGGTGGTCTCGCCGAGGTGACGAACCTGTTCGGTGGGCTGCTGGGTTCGACGTTCAACTACGTGTTCCAGACGCAGTTGGAGAACCTGCAGGACGGTGACCGGTTCTACTACCTGCTCCGTAACGTTGGTCTGAGCCTGCGCACCCAGCTCGAGGGCAACTCGTTCTCGGAGCTGATCCAGCGC
>JAYUAM010000258.1:0-2064 GCA_043741295.1 Acidimicrobiia bacterium | reverse complement strand
GCGGCGACGCCGTCCGCCTGCGCGGCGGTGGCCGCCTCCAGCAGCTCGGCCTGCCAGCTGTCGGGTGAGAACCCGACGACCATCGTGCGCGTCATGTCGGAGCAGTAGCCGTCCACGATGCAGCCGTAGTCGAGCACGAGCAGGTCGCCGGCGCGGATCGGGGTGTCGCCGGCGCGGTGGTGCGGCTTGGCGGCGTTCGGTCCGGCGGCGACGATGCTCTCGAAGCTCGGACCGCTCGCTCCCCGGCGGCGCATCGCCCACTCCAGCTCCATGGCGAAGACCCGCTCGGTCGGCTCGTCGTCGAGAAGGGCGAGCGCGTCGGCCAGCGCCGCCGACGCGATGTCGCAGGCCGCTTCGATGCGGGCGACCTCGCCAGCGTCCTTCAGCGCCCGCAACCGCTCGACGAGCCCGCTGGTTGACCGCAGCTCGGCGCCGGCGAAGGCTTCGCGGTAGGTGCGCAGCTCGTCCCACGTGACGTTCGCCCCGTCGAGGCCGAGCCGGGTGGCACCGGCGAGCTCGGCGGCCAAGGCCTCGCGCTGCGTCGCCGCGGTGGGCCGGGTGACGACGCGCGCCGCCACACCGGCCGCCGCGAGTTGTTCGGTCGCCTGGTCGCCGTAGCGACCATCGGTGACGAGCACCGCGTCGTCGGCCCGCACCAGCAAGCGTCCGGCCGAGCCCGTGAAACCGGTGAGGTAGCGGATGTTGGGCAGCGCAGTGACGAGCAGCGCCTCAGGATCGGCGGTGGCGGCGGCGCCGCCGGTCCGGGCCAGGCCGGCACGCACGCGGCCGAGCCGACCGGCGACGTCGCACGGCGGCAGCGTGCCGGCGTCGAGCCCGGTCATGACGTCGTGCCCAGCCGTCGGGCGACGGCCTGAACCGCCAGCTCGTAGCCGTGCATCCCGAACCCCATGATCGAACCGACCGCCACCGGCGCGATGACGCTCGTGTGCCGCCACGGCTCGCGCGCGTTCGGGTTGGAGATGTGTACCTCCACGACCGGGCCGGCGAACGCGGCGAAGGCGTCGTGCAGGCTCCACGCGTAGTGCGTGAACGCGCCGGGGTTGACGATGATCGCCGCGCAACGACCGCGGGCGCCGTGTATGGCGTCGACCATCGCCCCTTCGTGGTTCGTCTGGAACGCCTCGATCGTCAGGCCGTGGGCGGTGGCGGCACGGCGCGTCACGTCCTCGTAGTCGGCGAGCGTGGCCGTGCCATAGATGTGCGGCTCGCGCTCGCCGAGCAGGTTGAGGTTCGGCCCGTGGAGCAGGAGCACGACGGGCTGCTCAGTCATGGGTCGACTCCATCGCCGCGAACGCAGCGTCGAGCGCCGAGCGTTCGACGCCGGTGACGACCTCCACCCCGTGGGCGCTGTCGAGCACGAACGTGAGCCCGTCGACGGCCTTCTTGTCGCGCCCGATCAGCGCCACGAGCTCGTCGCGGTCGGCGCCGGCCGGCAGCGCGGTGTCGAGCCCGTAGGTCTCCCCCACCACGAACCGGTGCTCAGCGACGCGGTCGGTGTCGATGCGGCCGAGCGCGTAGGCCAGCTCGGCGGCGAAGACGAGGCCGATGGCCACCGCCTCGCCGTGGCGCAGGTCGTGGTCGCCGGCGGTCTCGAGCGCGTGCGCCAGGGTGTGGCCGTAGTTGAGGATCGCCCGACCCTGTTTGGTATCGCTGGCGAACGACTCACGCTCGTCGGCCCCGACGACCTCGGCCTTGATCACCACGCAACGGGCGACCCGGTCGGGCAACGACAGCGCGAGCAGATCGTCGCCGGTGAGGAAGTGGTACTTCGCCATCTCGCCGAGGCCGCAACGCCACTCGCGCGGCGGCAGCGTGTCGAGCACGTCGGTATCGCACACGACGCCGACCGGCTGCCAGAAGGCGCCGACCAGGTTCTTGCCCTCCGGCAGGTTCACACCGGTCTTGCCGCCGATCGCGGCGTCGACCATGCCGAGCAACGTCGTGGGCACGTGGACGACGTCGATGCCGCGGTGGTAGCTCGCCGCCGCGAACCCGGCGACGTCGGTGACGATGCCGCCGCCGACGGCCACGACGCAGTCGGCG
>JAYUAM010000257.1:0-2068 GCA_043741295.1 Acidimicrobiia bacterium | reverse complement strand
CCGGCGTGCCGCACGCTGCCGCCTCCGTCAGCGTCATGCCCCAGCCCTCGGCCACGGATGCGCTGGCCACGATCCAGGCCCGGCGGTAGAGCGCCACGAGCTCGTCGTCGGTGACGCGCCCGGCGAGGGTGACCCAGTCCGCGGCATCGTGACGGGCGACGCAGGCTTCGATCAGGTCCCGCTCGGCGCCCTCGCCGACGATCACGAGCCGCAGGTCGGGATGTCGCGAACGCAACGGTGCCACCTGGTCGACGAGGAGCTCGAAGCGCTTCACCGGCATCAGGCGGCCGACGGCGACGACCAGAGGGTTCGGCGATCGCACTCCACCGGCGGAGAACCGGGCGTCGATGCCGGGTGGCACGACCGTCACGTTGGTCGCCGGGAACTTCAGCTGACCGACGAGCTCGTCGCGCGACGACGGCGACAACGTGATCACCGACGTGCGACGGTAGAACGGCGGAGCGAGGCGCCGCTCGACCAAGGAGCCGGCGCGCGCCAGCCCGGGCGGCAGCACCATCTTCCACATCGGGCCGTGCACGTGATGCAGCCAGGTGACCCGCGGCCCGCGCGCCCAGATCGGCGAGAGCCATGGCACGCCGTTCCAGATCTCGACGAGTGCATCGCGCGTCCCGTGGCGACCGAGCACCTCCGACGCCACGCCACGCGGGAACACCAGGTACCGACCGGCGCGGCGCACGACGCGGTAGCCGTCGCGCCGCGAGTCGGTGGGCGCGCCGGGGGCGTAGGAAGTGCGCATCGTCACGTCGAGTCCGGCCTCGGCCCAGAGGCGGCAGACGGTCGACGCGTGCACCTCGGAGCCTCCGGCCTCGACGTCGGCGAGGTCGCGCCACGCCAGCACGTGGATGCGCTTCAGTCCGGCGGCGTCGGCGATGTCACCGAGCTTGCGCGATCCGTGTTCTTCAGGCACCACCAGCTCCGCGGCTCGACGACCAGGCCACGAGGCACGCCCGATGGGCCGACCCGGCGGGACGGTGTCCGGGGGACGGACCTCGGGAGCGCCCGCGCCTTGTCGCGCCCCGACGCCACCGGTCCCGTACACTAGCCAACCGAGGTGCCACCGGGGGCGACCCGGATTCGGCCACCTCACCCACCCCCAATGAAGCTCACTGGTGAACGTCCGATCGGTGGTAAGACGCCGCCTTCACTCCTGGCGCTGCACGGCGCCGGGTATCGCGAGGTCGCGGCCCGGCTCGGGGCAGGTTCAGTGCTCGACCTCGGTTGTGGTCTCGGCGACGAATCGGCCACGCTCGCCGGTCCGGCCCGTGTCGTGCTCGGGCTCGACTACGACACGGCGACCGCAGTGCAGGCGGCTCGGCGCCACGGCCTGCTCGCCGTGAGTGCCGACGGCTCGTGCCTGCCGCTGCGCACCGGTGCCGTCGATTGGGTGTGCTCCTCACACCTCATCGAGCACTTCGTCGACCCGGCCGCCCATGTGGCCGAGGTGGCCCGGGTGCTCGGCGACGGGGCGGCGTTCTTCGTCACCCCGAACGCCCCCGCCGACTTCGAGAACCCCTACCATGTCTCGCTCTTCGAGCCCCGCCAGCTCGCCGACCTCCTCGGGCGGTACTTCGACGAGGTCGAGGTGCTCGGGCTCGATGGCGACGCGGTCGTGAAGGCCGATTTCGAACGGCGTCGGCGCTTCGCCCGCCGGCTCCTGGCCGTCGATGTGTTCGGTCTGCGCCATCGCCTGCCCCGTGAGACCTACGTCGCGCTGCACGCCAATGCCCGCCGCTTCGCCTATCCGTTGCTCGCGGTCGTGGGTCGTATCGGCGATCGCAGCGGCCGGCGGCCGCCCCCGCCGGAGGTGACTGCCGACCGCTTCCAGCTCGCCACGACGATCGACCCCTCTACGCTTGTGCTGTTCGCCATCGCGCGCCGCCCGCGCCGCCGACTCCGCCTGCCGACATGACCCTGCCCGCCCCCGCCCACCCGAGTGTTCGTCCCCGGGTGGCGGCGTTTGATGGGTTGCGGGGGTTGGCGGTGTTGGCGGTGTTGGTGTTTCACGGGGGGTTGTTGGCTGGCGGGTTTTTGGGGGTGTCGGCGTTCT
>JAYUAM010000256.1:0-2068 GCA_043741295.1 Acidimicrobiia bacterium | reverse complement strand
CCGGGGTCACCGTGCTGTCGGTGAACGTCGCCGGCGACGAACCCGTCAAGACGATCGAGACGCTCAAGGAGCTGATCGGCGACTGATGTTGGGGAGCTGATCGGCGACTGATGTTGGGGAGCTGATCGGCGACTGATGTTGGGGTGCTGATCGGCGACTGATGTTGGGGTGCTGATCGGCGACTAGCCGGTCGGGTTGGCGACGTGGAGACCGGCCTCGGCCGCGGCGCGGCAGAGGTCTCGATCGGCGCTCGCCATGATCTCGGCACCGACGAGGAGGGCCGAGCCGAGATGCACGGCGTCGTAGCCTCGGAGTCGGTGACGTTCTGCCAGTTCGGCGGCATGCACCACGAGATCGTCGGTGACCTCCAGGACGGACAACTGGTCCCACAACGCGTCGACTGCCATCACTGCCTGAGCGTGGCGGACCCCAACGAGTCGACGCGCCCTATTCGCCGCGGCGAGCGCGGCACGCACCGCCACGTAGCCGAGCTTCGAGGCGGCAAGCGCGTCAGCGTTGTCCCAAATCGCCTCGGACTGGCGGGAGCCGGGCTCGTCGATCACGAGCTTCACGACGACGGACGTGTCGACGTAGGTGATCACCGGCGTTGTTCGGCGACGAGATCGCTCACCGACCCGATCGCCTTGATCCGTCGGTCCGGCCGACGACGGACCGTGCTCACCGGAGGCCGGACGATGCCAGCCGCGACGAGTGCCGCCAGCCGGTCGGTTGGCCCGTCAACCGGACCAAGTCGAGCGACCGGTCGACCGCGATCGGTCACGATCACGTCCTCTCCGTCGTGGACCCGTTCGAGGTAACGGCTGAGGTTGTTCTTGAGGTCACGGACGCCGACCTCGACCGTCGGTCGTGATGTGGCTACGTTCATGCCCTCAAGATAGCTACTTCTGCGGTGTTCGTACAGGGATCACGAGGCGTTCTGCGACCGTCGATGCCGACCGGCCGTGCTTCAGGCGTCGACGAGGGTGGCGGCGACGCGTTCGGTGCGGCGTGACAGGGCGTAGGCGGCGTCGAGTGCGCCGCCGGACTCAAGAGCGCGCAGCTGCTCGCGCAGCACTTCCAGGAGCCGGCGGTTGTTGCCCGAGCGGACGGCGTTGCGCTCGGCGATCGTGAGGAGCTGGAGGCTCTCGCCGACATCGCCGCGGCGCCACGCGGCTCCGCCGGCGGCCAGTAGAGCGAGTAGCTCGGCGTCGTCCTGCTCCGCGCCGCGGGCGTCGGCGAGGGCGACCTGGGCGCGACGGTGGCCGTCGTCCGCACGCCCGAGGGCGACGGCGGCCAGGGCCAGCGCAGCGTTCGCTGTCGCCGCCCGACCGGTCCGAGCCAGCCGACGCGCGATACCGAGGGCGCGGCGGCAGTCCGATTCCCCGCGGCGCAGCGCGGCGAGCGCGTCGTCGCGGCGGCCGAGACCGTCGAGCCACAGGCCGAGCTCGACCCCGGCCACGCCGGCTGCGGTCGCCGCTTCGCAGCATCGTTCCGGGTCCTGGGCCTCGGCGGCTACGGTTCCCGCTTCGTGAAAGATCTCCACCGCGGCGGCCAGCCGATGACGGTCGAAGGCATCGTGCCCCGCCCGCATCAGGCGCTCGGGGCCGGGGCCGGGCGAGGCCTCCGGCGGGTTAGAGCGACCGGGGTTGCGTGTGGGTTCGATCGTCGGGGCGCCCGCGCCGGAGACCTGCTCGTAGTTGCGCACGTAAGGAACGACGCCCGGATTCGTTATCGAGTCGCGCGCGACTTCCCTTGTGTGACAGGCGTCCTTGAAGATCGTCGCGATGACCGTTGAACCGTCCGGGGCCCCGACCACCGTCGGAGCACCTGTCGACATCGACGAGCTGGTCCGCGAGCACGGCGAGGCGATCTACCGCGTGGCGCGGTCGGTGGTGCGTGACAGCGCGCTGGCCGAGGATGTCGTGCAGGACACACTGCTGAAGGTGTGGCAGCACAGCGCGCAGTACCGTGGCGACGCGCCGATCAAGCACTGGGTGCTACGCATCGCCCACAACACCGCGGTGTCGGCGCTGCGTCGGCGCCGGGAGGATGCCCAGGACCCCGTGGT
>JAYUAM010000255.1:0-2071 GCA_043741295.1 Acidimicrobiia bacterium | reverse complement strand
CGTTGCGGGGCTCGCCGTCGACCGCCACGTAGGCGATGCCGTCCTCCAGCTGCACGAACACGTCGGGGCAGTGGTCGAGGCAGAGGCCGTCGCCCGTGCAGAGGTCCTGGTCGATCCACACGCGCATCGCAGGGTCCACGTTACCGGGACGATCGGCTCCGGCCCGGGTCGTGACGGCCGCCTTGCGCGGGTAGACGGGGAAACCTGGCGATCTTGACTTCAGGTTGAAGCGAGCGGTGCCGAAGAGGACACCATGCGAATCGAAGAGCTCGTCATCCTCCGCACGGATGGCCTCACCACCGTCTCGTTCCACCCTCGTCTGACGATGCTGGCTGGGCTCGAATCGCGTGACCGCATCGAACTGGTCGACACCGTCCATCGGGCGATGCACGGGGCCGACACCGCCACCGAACTGCACTACCAGGACGAATACGGCCGCTCGCTCGTGGTTCGTCGCAGCGGTGGCCGCCGCCGCGTCTCGACCGCCCAGCGCGGCGCGGCCGGGGCCCTCCCCCTTCCCGGGCCGGCCGACCTTCCGCGTATCACCCACATCAAGGCCACCGACCTCGGCATCCGGGTCGACGGCAACGGCGATCCCGTCGAGGTTCCGTCGGTGCCGACGATCGTCGAGCGGCTGATCGGCTGGATGGGGCGGGCCCGCAATGCCGGCGGCCGGGGCCAGAGCTCGCTCGCCGTGCTCGACGAGCCGCTGCGGGGCCTGGACCCGAAGGCGATGTCGGACGTGCTCGACGCCATCGAGCGGCTGAGCGACATGGTGCAGATCGTGTACCTCACGTCCGATGCCACGATCGCCGGGTGGGCCGAGCGTGTGGCCCGCGACGGGCGAGTCGCCCTGCTCGGCGTGCCGGTGCTGACGCGCTGAACCGCCGCCGCCGGGCGGAGTCCGGTCGCACATCGCCCCGTTAGCCTTGCCGGCCTATGCGTCCCCCGCTCGCCAAGCGAGTCCCCCACGTCCACCAGCGCCCGTCGGGACCGGTCGACGATCCGTACACCTGGCTGCGCGATCGCGAGGACCCTGACACCCTCGCCCACCTGACCGCGGAGAACGCCTACACCGAGGAGTGGTTCGTTCCGCTCGGCGGGTTGCGCGAGTCGATCTTCCAGGAGATCAAGGGGCGCACCCAGGAGACCGATCTGTCGGTGCCGATGCGCCGGGACGCGTGGGCCTATTACTCCCGCACGGTCGAGGGCCTCGACTACCCGATCCATTGCCGTCGCCCCGCCGCGAGCCCGGACGGCGAGCAGGTCCTGCTCGACGAGAACGCCGAGGCCGGCGACGACGAGTTCTTCGCCCTCGGCGCCTACGACGTGAGCCCCGGCCACGGCCGTCTGCTCTGGGCTGCCGACCGGGAGGGTCACGAGGACTACGAGCTGCGGGTGCGTGACGTGGCGACCGGCGTCGATCTGCCGGAACGCATCACCGACGTGGCGGCGGGTGGAACCTGGATCGACGACGAGACCATCTTGTACGTCCGCCAGGACGAAGCGCATCGCCCGTTCCAGGTGTGGCGACACCGGCTCGGCGCCGACCCGGCCGTCGACGACCTCGTCTACGAGGACACCGACGAGCGGTTCTGGGTCGACGCCGAACGTACGCGCAGCGGCCGCTGGGTCGTGCTCTCGGCGTCGAGCAAGACGAGCGGCGAAACCTGGCTGCTCCCGGTGGACGACCCGACCGGCCGGCCGCGCCTGATGACGGCCCGCCGTGACGATGTCGAGTACTCGGTCGACCACTGGGTCACCGACGCGGTCACGGGCGACGTCACGGGTAATGGGCTCGACCGGTTCGTCATCGTGACCAACGACGGTGCCGAGGACTTCAAGGTCGTCACCGCACCCGTCGACGACCCGACGAGTTGGACGGATCTCGTGGCGCACCGGGCCGGGCGGCGCATCGTCAGTGCCGATCCGTTCGCCGACCACCTTGTGCTCCACGAGTGGCAGGACGGCACGCCGCAGCTGCGCATCCTCTTCGCCGACGGAAACGAGCGAACGCTCACGTTCGACACGGCCGCCCACGACGTGGAGCCGGGCGCCAACCTCGAGTACC
>JAYUAM010000254.1:0-5038 GCA_043741295.1 Acidimicrobiia bacterium | reverse complement strand
CGTGCCACGACCGAATGGGCCGACGGCCGGGCGGCGCCCGTGGCGCAGCCGGTACCCCACGGCGTCGATCGCCTTCAGCGGGCGGAAGAGCGCCGGCTCGTGGAGCGGCCACACGGCGCAGCGGTCGGCGGTGGAACCGAGCGAGTCGAGCAGCGCGTTCACCGCCCGCCGTGCCGACTCGTTCGCACCCTCCATCGTCGCCAGGTCGGTGTAGGTGCGCACGAAGTCACCGGCGAGGAAGAGGTTGGCGAACGCCGTGACGCTGACCGGGCGGTCGGCCCACGAGCCCGCCGTGTTCACGAGAAGGGGCTCCTTGTTGATGTCGACGCTCCGGTCGGCAGCAGTACGGCGGGCCGGCGAGTCGGCGTCGCCCGTGATGTCACTGTCGACGAAGGCGCCGAGGCGGTCGCCGGCCTCCAACACCGTCGCCCCGTCGCCGTCGAGGTGATCGACGATCTGCTGCCAGACCTCATCGACGATCATGTCGTAGTCGCATTCGATGGCCGGCACCCCGAGGCGGGGAGCGACAGCATCCCAATCCGACACGTCGACCGACAGGATGCCCTTGATCCGGCCGTCGCCGTAGGAACCGATGTCGATCCCCGTCCAGAACTGGGGTTGCGAGATCGACGTGAGCGCCCACGGCGAGTCCATGTAGAGCACGTGTCCCTGCACGATCGGTACGTCGCGGGCGAGGTAGTAGACGACCCCGTTCATCCAGCGGGTGCGCAGCTTGGCGATGTCGGCGAGCGCGGGTTGGGCGGTGATGACCTCCATGGTCAACAGACCCTGCAGCCGCTCGACCGGTAGCGCCGACACGACGAGGTCGACGTCGATCCCCTGCGCCCCGTCGGTCGCATCGGCGACGATCACCTTCGTGATCCGCGTCCCGTCGCACACCAGCTGGCGTACGTGGGTCCCCGAGCGGTAGTCGACGCCCCTGCTCCTCAGGTGGTCGAGCCACGGGTCGATCCAGCGGTCGTTGGTCGGGCCGTCGAGCACCCGGTCGACCGACTCGTCCGGACCGGCGAGGCGCAGCAGCTGCAGCAGGATGGAACCACCCGTGCGGGCGCTCATCTCGCGCGCCTTGGCGGCGACGAGCGTGCGCGTGAGCCCGTCGGCGAGATACTCGGCGTACTGCGGCGAGCGGCGGTCGGCACCCGAGAACGCCCACCAGCTCTCGTTCTCGTACTGCTCGAAGCGGCGGCGCTCGCACGACGCAAGGAGGCGCACGAGAAGTAGTACGAAATGCAACCAATCGCGCTTGGGGATGTGCAGGTCGTTGTGGAACAGATCCTTCAGCACGAGCCGCACGTCGCCGATGCTGCCCGGCATCGAAAGCGGCAGTTGCAGGGAGCGTCCGCCGGTGCGGGCGATCTCGGCCCGGTGGGCCGGCACGAGGTTGTCGAGCACGCCGTTCGAGTTGCCGGCGAAGGGAATGCGGCGCATGGTGTCGGGCAGGTGGCGGTAGAAGCTCGGGAAGAACCGGAACCCGTGCTCGCCCGGCGGATACGGCGGCCCGCCGAGCCCGACCTTCGTGGCGGGCATGCTGCGCGCCTTGCCACCGGGGATGTCGTGGCGCTCGATCACCGTGACGCGGAACCCGCGCTCGCAGAGCTCGTGGGCGGCGGTCATGCCGGCGACACCACCGCCGAGCACGAGAACGTGGCGCGGTAGATCAGACACGGCGGCTCCCCTGCGTGAACGATGCGATCGATGCGGTGATGCGGCCGAACCCATGGCGCTCGGCGATCTCCGCCGACTCGCGCACGGCGGCCACGGCCAGAACATCGTCCTCGTCGAACCCGCGCGCTCGGCGAGCGGCCGCCTCGGCCAGACGGATCTCGGCGATCCACAACGGCGCGCCCATGCCGCGCGCGATGTCCAGCGCAATGTCCAGGTGGGCGAGCGCGGCGGGGTAGTCGCCGAGCACGATGCAGAGCCGACCGAGGTCGGCGGCGATCGGCCCGGTCGATCCGGCGCCCGAGTAGGTGAGCTGCGTCGGGAACGGCGACAGGAGCGGCATCAGGAGCCGCGCCGCCTCCGGGTGGTCGCACATCGAGGCGACCCGCGCCGCCAGCGCCATCGTGACGACCCAGTGGAGGTCGCGATGGTGGGCGGCGAATTCCTCGTCGACATCGATGTCGATGAGCTCTCTCGCTCGATCGAGGTCGCCGGTCTCGGCGAACGCGAAGGCGAGGGTCACGCGCAACGCCACCAGATGCGGATACCGCTCCCATGCCGCGGCGATGCGCGGGATCTCCTCGCCGATGCGACCCTGCGCCGACCGGATGAGCATCATCTGGTGGGTGAGCACCGCGCCGGCATCCGGCTCACCGAGCTGCTTGCCCAGCGAGAAGAGCTCGACCGCGCACTGCTCGGCGGCCGCTAGATCGCCGCGAATGGTGTGCCGCTCCACGACGTGCGATGTCGTGTTCCACAGGACGAACGGCAAGCGGACCTCGTCGCGAAGGCTCCACGCCGCGGCGAAGTGGGCGTCCATCGACACCACATCGCCGGACTCGAGCGCCGCACGCGCGCTCGTCATGTGGCCCGATACCTTCAGCCCGGCATCGTCCAGCGCTTCGGCGAGCTGCACGAGTTCGGCGGCCTCGGCCCGCCGGGACTGGAGCGTGTCGGGCATGCGCGTCGCCTCGAAGCGCAGGCGGAGCACGTCGGCGATCGTCGCACGGTCACCGCTGGCCCGGGCGATCGACAACGCCTCGTCGCTGATCGCCAGCCGCCGGCGCCAGTCCGGGTCGTGGCTCAGCTCGCTGGCGAGGCGGGCCAGCAGGCGGGCATGGCTCGCCGCTGCTCGGGGCGCGACATCCGCGCTCACCGCCGCCGCCTGACGCAGCACGGCGATGCGCTCCGCGTCGACGAAATGCGCCCGCGACCGATCACCGCGGTTGTTCGCCAGCGCCGCGGCGACCAGTCCGTCGTCGTCTCCCGCAGCGGCCGCGAGGCGCGCCGCCTCAAGGAGCGTCTCGCGGAACGACGCAACGCCGGCCTGGTGCTGGGCGGTCCCGAGCGCGAGCAGCAGGCCGCGCCGGGTTCCGTCGGCGTCACCGGGCGGGAGCAGCGCAAGCGCAGTCTCGTACCAGCGTTGCGCCTCGTCGGGGGCGAGCATGGCGAGGGCGTGGTCCCCGGCGGCGCGAGCGCAGGCGCGCACCGCACGTCGGTCGGCCAGCGTGCCGGCGGCCACCAGGTGGGCCGCCACGGCGGGCGAATGGGCACCGACCGGGTCGGGGTGGAGCGCCGAGAGCGCGGTCGCGAGCTGGATGTGGCGCCGCGCGGCGCGAAGGGGACCGAGGTTGTCGACGAGCGCGGCGGCGATGAGCGCGTGGGTGAACCGGAAGCGGCCCGCCTCGGCACCCTCGGCAAGCAGGTGCACGTCCATCGAGTCGGCGAACACGTCGAGGACCTCGTCGAGGTCGGCGTCGAGAGCGACGGTGACCTCGTCGAGACCGAAGTCGAGACCGGCCACCGCCGCGGTCGCCAGCACCTCCGTGGCCCGCGGTCCGAGTCGTTGGACGCGCTGGAGGCAGACATCGCGCACACCGGCCGGGAGGCCGTCGGCGCGGTCACCGGCGAATCCACCGGTCTCCATCGCATGGCGCACAAGCTCGACGAAGAACAGCGGGTTGCCGTCGCTCTCGAGCGCGGCCCGGTCGGCGAGCGCCTCGCTCTCCGCGGCATCGTCACCCGCCAGCGCGAAGGCAACCGGGCGCAGCGTCGCTCCGTCGAGACCGGTGAGGGAGATCTCCCGGTAGGTGTGGTGCCGGCGCAGGTGGGCGAACAGCGAGGCCGGCCCTTCGTCGCCTCGCGGTGCCTCGCCCGCACGACAGGTGAACACCACGAGAAGCGGGCGAGCGGCGAGGGCGTCGGACAGGTAGCGGAGCAGCTGCAACGTCTGCCGATCGGCCCATTGGAGATCGTCGACGATGAGCACGATCGGTCGCACCGCGAGCACCAGGTCGAGCAGGCCGCGCACCGCGTCGAACAGCAGATGCCGGTTGCGTTCGGGGTCGCCGGGGGGATCGGGCGGCAGCCACGGCAGGCGACGCCGGACACCGGGCAGGAGCCGGGCGAGATGCACGCCGAACTCGCGGCCCCACGCGTCGAGCGTGACGAGGGGCAGTCCTGCGACGAGCGCGCCGAGGGCCTGAGCGACGGGCTGATACGGCAGTGCGACCTCGCGGTCACAGCGTCCGAAGAGCACGACGGCGCCGTCGCCGACCGCAGCACGCGCACATTCGACGGCGAGCCGCGTCTTGCCGATCCCCGGTTCGCCGACGAGCGTGACCGCGGCCAGGGTGCCCGCCCGCGCGTCCACGGCGAGCTGGCGCACCACGGCGGCTTCCTCGATGCGACCGGCGAACGGGAACGGCCACGCCGGCAGATCGGCGACGACGTCCGTGAACCGGGACGCGGACGCGTCGACCGCGGCGCCGACGCTGCCGGCCTCCGACGATCCTGGTCCGGTCACGTAGATCGGGAGCGGCCGCTCGTCGTCGACGATGTCGAAGATCAGCTCCGGTTCGGCGAGCCCGCGCAGCTCGACGGTGCCGCGCGACACGAGGCGCACCGACGGCGGCACGCTCGCGCGCACGAGCCGCTCGGTCGCCGACGAGAGCAGGATCTCGCCGGCGCCGGCCAGGCCGCGCACACGCGCCGCCCGGTTCACCTGCGGGCCGTAGTAGTCACCGCCGCGCTCGATGGCCTCGCCGGTGTGGATGCCCATGCGCACCGCAATCGGGGCACCGTCGGCCCACGGCTCGCGGTCGAGGCGGCGTTGCCCTTCCACGGCGGCGGCCACGGCGTCGGTGGGGCGGAAGAAGACCGAGAACGTGCTGTCGCCCTCGGCGCGGTGACGCAGCATCACACCACCGGCATCATCGACGACCTCGGCGAGGATCTCGTCGTGGCGGATCACCGCGGCATCGGCGAGCGTGGGATCGCGGTCCCACAACGGCGTCGACCCGACGATGTCGGTGAAGAGGAACGTGATCACACCGCGGGGCAGGTCAACAGGTCG
>JAYUAM010000253.1:0-2072 GCA_043741295.1 Acidimicrobiia bacterium | reverse complement strand
CTCGGCTCGCTGGCGTTGCTCGCGCTCGACCGCCGCCGACGCGCCCACGCGCCACTTCCCGCGTCAGACGCACACGCCTAACGCGCCCGACCGGCGCGCCCGGCTGACGCGCCCGACGGCTCGCCGGATCGCTCGTTCGGCGAGCCGGTCACGCCGGCAGCCATCCCGGGCGGGCAGCCTCGAACGTGGCGATCTCGTCGGCGTGGGCCATGGTGAGGCCGATGTCGTCGAGCCCGTTGAGGAAACGGTGCTGCGTCGGACCATCCATCGGGAACGACTCGCTGATGCCGGCGGCGGGAACCTCGACGAGCAGCCGCTCCACGTCGACCGTGATCTCGGTCGTCGGGTCGGCCTCGACCAGGCTCCAGAGGAGTTCGACGACGGCCAGCGGCACGACCACCGGCACGAGCCCGTTCTTCGCGCAGTTGTTGCGGAAGATGTCCGAGAAGCTCGGCGCGATCACCGCGTCGAACCCGGCCTGCTGAATGGCCCAGACGGCGTGCTCGCGCGAGGACCCGACGCCGAAGCTCGGGCCGGCGACGAGCATCGAGGCGCCCGCGTAGCGCTCGTCGTTGAGCACGAACTCGCGGTCGTCACGCCACGTCGCGAACAACCCCTTCTCGAAGCCGGTGCGCTCGACGCGCTTCAACCACTCGGCCGGGATGATCTGGTCGGTGTCGACATCCGACCGCTTCAGCGGCACGCCCGTCCCCGAGACGACCCTGACCGCTTTCATTTGAAGGTCTCCCTCGACCGCTTCGCTTTCGTCTCGTTCGACTGCGCCTCGTCGCTGGCGCTTCCCTCGGCGCGGTGCGCGCAAGCTCGCTGATCGGTTCTCATCGCAAATCCTCTGGTGCGGTGAAGTGGCCGGCGACGGCGGTGGCGGCGGCGACCGCGGGGGAGACGAGGTGGGTGCGGCCACCTCGGCCCTGACGCCCTTCGAAGTTGCGGTTCGACGTGCTCGCCGAGCGTTCGCCGACGGCGAGCTTGTCGGGGTTCATCGCCAGGCACATCGAGCACCCGGGCTCGCGCCATTCGGCGCCGGCGGCGGTGAAGATCCTGTCGAGCCCTTCGGCCTCGGCCTGCGCTTTCACGCGGTGGCTGCCGGGCACGACGAGTGCCCGCTTCACGGACACCTTGCGACCGTCGAGCACGCGCGCCGCCACCCGCAGATCTTCGATGCGGCTGTTCGTGCACGAGCCGATGAACACCGTGTCGACCCCGATCGAGCGGATCGGTGCGCCGGCGGTGAGGCCCATGTAGGCGAGCGCCCGCTCGGCGGCGTCGCGCTGGCCGGCGTCGGCGAGCGCCGCCGGGTCGGGCACGTTGTCGTCGATCGACGCGACCTGCCCCGGGTTCGTGCCCCACGTGACCTGCGGCCGCAACGTGGCGGCCTCGATCTGGACGTGAGCATCCCAGTGGGTGTCGTCGTCGGAGAAGAGGGTGCGCCAGTCGTCGAGCGCCTGCTCCCAGGCCTTGCCCTTCGGCGCGTGGTCGCGGCCTTCGAGGTAGGCGAAGGTGATGTCGTCGGGCGCCACGAGCCCCGCCCGCGCCCCTGCTTCGATCGACATGTTGCACACCGTCATACGGCCTTCCATCGAGAGCGAGCGGATGGCCGAACCGCGGTACTCGAGCACGTGGCCGATGCCGCCGCCCGTCCCGATGCGCCCGATGACGGCCAGGATCACGTCCTTGGCGGCGACGTCGCCGGGCAGGTCGCCGTCGACGTCGATGGCCATCCACTTCGGCCGGCTCTGCGGCAACGTCTGGGTGGCGAGCACGTGCTCCACCTCGCTCGTGCCGATGCCGAAGGCGAGCGCACCGAACGCTCCGTGGGTAGCGGTGTGGCTATCGCCGCACACCACCGTCATGCCCGGAAGCGTGCGACCCTGCTCTGGGCCGATGACGTGGACGATGCCCTGGTTCGGGTCGCCCATCGGGTAGTTCGTGATCCCGAACTCGGCGGTGTTCTCGCGCAGCACCTCGACCTGGCGGGCGCTGACCGGGTCGGCGATCGGCTGGTCGATGTCGATGGTGGGCACGTTGTGGTCCTCGGTCGCCACCGTGAGCTC
>JAYUAM010000252.1:0-2072 GCA_043741295.1 Acidimicrobiia bacterium | reverse complement strand
GGTAGCGGGCGCACGTCGGGCCGGCGAGCACCGTTGCCAGGTCGAGCACGCGGACGTCGGCCAATGGACCGGGACCGGTTCGCGCGCCGGGCATCGCGGCCCGTCCGGCGTCTGACCCGGCGCTCACGCCAGCACGGCGTAGGGCTCGCGGCCGGTGAGCGCCAGGACGATGCGGGCCGGATCCCCGAAGCCGGTCAGCATCGCCACGCTGACGGCGGCGGCGAGCTCGGGGGGATCGAGTGGTTGGCCCGTGGCCCGGCACAGGTCGAGCCCGTGGGTCACCAGCTCTACCACCCGGCTCGGCAGGTAGTCGACGAGCGTGAGCTGCCCGAAGCGGGTTGCGATCAGGGCGTCGTCGACGGTGTCGGCGAGACGGTTGAGCGTCGCCTCGGCCATCGTCCACACGGTCTGCACCGGGTCGTCGCCCAGGAGGGCTGCGTCCTGGCGCCCGCGCTCGGCAACCTGCGCGGAGAGGGTCGCGAACTCGTCGGTGTCGAGTCGCCCGAAGACGGCGCGCCAGTAGCCGAGCGGCCCCGATCCGACGAGTGGCGGGGCATCGCCGTCGGCCGCCGATGCGGCGTCGAGGCCGTCGGTCACAAGAGTGATCGATCGCGCACCATGGGCCACCAGCTCGCGCACGCTCCACACCCCGAGCCCCGTGTCGTTCCAATGGGCGTCGTCCACCGCGCCGACACGGCCCAGGTACCAGGCGACGGCCTGCTCGTAGGCTGTACGGATGTTGATGGAACTGAGCACGTTCTGCGTCGGGATCATCGAGCCTCCGAGCCGGATCCTACGGCGTCGTTCCGCGCCGCTACCGTGGGCCGATGAGCACCGATCGCCCGGCGACCGCGCCGGTCACCATCTTCCACAACGCCCATTGAAACTCCTCGGGCAGTGCCGTGCGCATTGCGGAGGAACTGGGCGTCGAGGCCGAGATCGTCGTCTACCAGAAGACCCCGCCCGACCGGGTCACGCTCGAGGCGATCGTCGCCAAACTCGAGGATCCGGTGACGAACCTCGTGCGGCGCGATTCGCTCTGGAAGAAGCTGGGGCTCACCGAGGGCGACGCCGAGACATCCGAGCAGGTGATCGAGCTCCTGATCGCCCACAAGATGCTGTTGCAGCGCCCGCTGGTCGTCACCGCCGATCGGGCGATCATCGGCCGACCGAGCGACCGCGTACGGCAGTTTCTCGGCGGCTGACCGCACCGCAGCCACCACATCTCGTGGCCTAACGGCCACCCGAACCCCGAGTCTGTTGGGTGCACATACGGTTCGTGGTGCACGAACCGCTCGCCGTGCCGCAGACTCGGAGGGGGACGCCACATGCCGGACGGGAACCTCCAGCTCGACGCTCCGACACCCGACGCCGACCGCGAGTTCCAGCGCGCCCTGCGCCGGTTCCGATGGGCACGGGCGGCGTTCGTGCTCACCGGGCTGGTGTACCTGTTCGTGCTCACATCCGGCCTCCCGGTGCACCGCTCTGCGGTCGCCGCTGCCGCGGTCACGACGCCCACCACTGCTGTGCCGGGGGTGCCCGGTGCGGGTGCGGGTGGGGGCGCAACGACGGTGCCGGTGGCGAGCTCGACGACACTCGACGCCCCTTCGCCGGCGGCCCCGCTGACGTGGGACGACGTCGTCGCCCTACCCCTCGGCACCACCGAGGACGCACTGCGCCGTCGTGCCGCCGTCTGTTCGACGGTCAGCGAGCACCAGGTCGGCGACCAGACAGAACGCCAGTACAGCTGCAAGGGCGCCCACGAGAACTCGGCCGTCCACTTCACGGTGGCCGGTGGCGTGGTCACCCAGCGCACGACGAGCAACCTGCGGGGCGAGCGCGACGCGGCGACGATGACGCCCGAGCTCTTCGCCAAGTTGACCAAGGGCATGACCGAGGCTGAGGCGCTGGCCATCGCCGGCCCCTGCGACCTCGGCGCCGAACTGCAGTCCGCCGCCGGGCGCGTCGCCAGCTGGACCTGCCACGGTCCGGCGAACAGCTTCGTGGTCGTCGTCATCGAGCGCGGCGTCGTCCACGAGCTGATCGACTCGCTGACCCGCTGACCCGCTGAC
>JAYUAM010000251.1:0-11663 GCA_043741295.1 Acidimicrobiia bacterium | reverse complement strand
TCCGAAGTCGAGAGTCGAGAGGAACAGCCATGGGATCGTTCGTGCCGTCGTTCGCCGGTGAGGTCGCCTTCGTCACGGGGGCCAGCGGAGGGATGGGTCGGGCGATCGTTGCGGCCTTCGTCGCCGCCGGCGCCTCTGTCGTCGCGGCGGATGTGGACGAAGCGGGCGGCGCCGAGACGATCGGGTTGGCGACGAGCGCACGAGGCGGGGGCGGTGGCAGCGCGATCTTCGCTCGGTGCGACGTGAGCGACGCCGAGTCGGTAGCCGCTGCAGTGCGCGTCGCCGTCGATCGGTTCGGTGGGCTCCACTGTGCCGTCAACGCCGCGGCGATCGAGAACGAGACCGTTCCGCTGCACGAGTGCGACGTCGCCGCGTTCGACCGGGTGCAGGCGGTGAACGTGCGCGGGTTGTTCCTCAGTCTGAAGTACGAGATCGCCGCGATGCTCGCCGCCGGCACGGGCGGAGCGATCGTCAACATCGCCTCCACGAACGCCGTCCGCCCGCAACCGAACCAGCCGGCGTACACCGCGTCGAAGCACGCCGTGCTCGGCCTCACGCGTTCGGCGGCGATCGACTACGCACCGCGCGGCATCCGCATCAACGCGATCTGCCCAGGAAGCATCGACACGCCGATGCTGCAGAGCGCCATGGCCCGCCGGGGCCGCAACCCGGCCGAGGTGGTCGACCGGCTCAGCCTGCTCGGTCGCTTCGGTCGGCCCGATGAGATCGCCGACGCTGCGCTCTGGCTCTGCTCCGACCAGTCGTCGTTCGTCGTCGGCCACCCGCTGGCGGTCGACGCCGGCTACCTCGCTCGCTGAATTGCGCCCGCGCGGCACGCAGACTGTTGCTCGACCGGGGTCGCACCTGACTGGCCGGATCTGGTCGGCCGGGTGGTCAGACCGAGAGCACGAGGCGCGTCGACAGCGACTTCACGGCGCTGCGCACCGCCGCCGGCGAGCAACCGCTCAACGGGCCGCCGGGCATGCGCATCGGGTGGATCGCGATGAGCACATCGACGAGCGTCCGCACGGCGAGCGTGGCGATCGCCTGGCGATGCAACGAGGGTGCCTCGCCAGTAGTCCCGTTGCTGAGGTAGGCGAAGGCGCGGCGCACGTGCAGCTCGTCGAACTCGCGCCGGAGCTGCGCCGCCTGCCGGGTCGCGGCGGGCGTGTGGAGGTGCATGAGCTTCGCCGGGTCGGGGTTCTCGTCGACCCACTCCCACACGGCATCGATCACGTGATGCAGCGTGTCGCCGTCGACAGGCGCGTCGTCGGCGCGTACCGAGGCGACCACATCGTCGACAGCCGAAAGGACCTTGGAGATCGCGGCACCGTACAGATCTTCCTTGCCGGCGAAGTGGTAGTACACCGCCGTCACGGCGACATCCGCGGCGGCGGCCACGTCGCTGATCGAGGTGTCGACGAAGCCGCGCTGGCTGAACACCGCGATCGCGGCGTCGACGATCTCGTCGCGTCGCGAGGGTCGATGCGCCGGCGGCTTCGTCACCATCGTCCCATCTTGCCCGAGTCGCCAGAGGGTGACCTACTCTTTGCGGCTATGGCGGCTGGGGGGCGGCGTTGACCGGCGCTCCGACGGGGCCTCGTGCGGCCCATCGCCCGTCGCGCCGCACGCACATCGTCTACTCGGCGATGAAGCTCTTCGCCCGCATGTCGTTCGACGACGTGACGGTCAGTGACATCGCCGACGCCGCCGAGATGACCCCGGCCGCCGTCTACTACCACTTCGCCGGCAAGGAGCAGATTCTGCTCGAGGGCACGCGGGCGTTCAGTGATGAGCTCGTCAGTGTCGCTCAACAGCGCGTCGACGACGCGTTGCCGGTCGGCGAGCTGATGGTCGAGCTTCTCGACCACATCCGGCGTCGACGTACCGCGGCGTCGGTGTTCTTCATCAACTCGGCCGGGCTGAACCTGGCGCTTGAGGCCCATCGCAAGACGGTGCGCGCCGAGCTGGCTGAGCTCTTCGCCGTCGCCGCCCGCCGGACCCGCAAGCGGCTGCCGGTCGCCGAAGCGGGTGTGATGGGCGCGGCGCTCGTGTCGTTGCTCGAAGTGTCGGCCGTAGCGGTGCTCGGACGCGATCGCGCCTTCAAGGCCCTCGGCGTCCGGGGGGTACCGACGGCGGTCGCCGACCTCGCCCAGCGCATCGTCGGGCTCGACTGACACTGATCGAGCGCCGCCGGCCCTGCGTCAGTGGCGGACGATTGCAGGGTTGCCGGTCGGCAGTCGACCCCGCGCAAGGTGGCAGTGGCGTCGGGCATCCATCGTCCGAGTGTGCCACTGCGCTCGTCCTACGATCGGGCCATGACCCCCGCGGAGCGCATCGCCGTGGCCACCAAGCTCGTTGCCCCCTGGACTGCATGACACCCGTGGGCTTGCGCGACGTTCTGGGGCCACCGGTGCAGATCGCCTACGCCGTGCCAGATGTCGACGCCGCGGCACAGCGCTGTGCGACCGAGTTCGGCGCCGGTCCGTTCTTCGTGCGCCGCCACATCGCCGTCACCGACGTCTTCTACCGCGGTGTGCCGGGCGTGTTCGACCACTCGTCGGCGTACGGCCAGTGGGGTGCCGTGATGGTCGAGCTGGTGCAGGACCACGGCACCGCACCGAGCATCGTGCGCGAGCGGTACGCACCGCACGAGTCGGGCCTGCATCATCTGGCGTTCATCGTGCCCGACCTCGACGCGGCCACCGCCCGCCTCGCGACCGTTGGCTACGAGCTGGCGATGTCAGCCCGTTCGACCTCGACACGCTTCCACTTCGTCGACGCCGTCGAAGCGCTCGGCCACATGATCGAGTTGTACGAACGCGCCGACCGCCTGCTGGTGTTCTACGAGTTCGTACGCGAAGCCTCCGTCGGATGGGCCGGCGACGACCCCGTGCGCGAGCTGTAGCCGGACGATGGAGTCGTCGGCCACCCGCTACCCCGTGCGCCGCAGCGAAGTCGGCCGGCGCCGAGCGAGATGGGAGGGTTCGAGCGCGTCCGTCAGTCCGAACCTGCGGCTTCTCGTCCGGCGATGTAGCCGAACGTGATCGCCGGCCCGAGCGTTCCGCCGGCGCCGCCGTAGGCCATGCCGGTGGGCGCCGCCATCACGTTGCCGGCGGCGAACAGTCCGTCGATCACCCCGCCAGCGGATGCGACGACCCGCGCCTTGGCATCGACGCGCGGTCCACCGTTCGTGCCGAGCGTGCCGCACTCCACCTTGATGGCGTGGAACGGCGCGTCCGTGAGCGGGCCGAGGGTCGTGAACGGCGGCGGTAACCGGCGGTCGCCGTTGAAGTGGTCGAACGAGCTGCGGCCCCGGCCGAAGTCCGGGTCCTGGCCGGCGGCGACGTGCTCGTTGAAACGAGCGACCGTGGCTTCGAGCTCGGCCGCCGGCACGCCGATCCGGTCCGCCAGTTCGGCCAGCGTCGCGCCGGTCGGCATCCACGCCGGGGCCCCGTCGGTCGGTGCCATCGCCAACAGGTCGTACGTGCGCAGGTAGGTGTGGTCGAACACAAGCCACGCCGGCTGGTTCGGGTACGAGAACGTCGCCGGGTCGAATGCGTGGAACACGCCGCCCATCGCGTTGTAGTTGCCGGCCTCGTTGCAGAAGCGGCGTCCGGCGCCGTTCACCATCAGGCTGCGCGGCCGCGTGCGCTCCTGCAGCACGAGCCGAACACGCGGTGCATCCCACGCGGTCTCGCCGGGGACGCGTGACACAGGCGCCCACCAGGCCCCCGTCATGTTGCCGAGCTCGGCGCCGGCCACCATCGCCATGCGCAGCCCGTCGCCCGTATTGGTGGGCGTGCTCGCCGGCCCGGTCATCGGTCCGCGCAGGTAGGCGCGCGTGAGGTCGTCGGCCCACTCGAACCCGCCCGTGGCGAGCACCACGCCGCGCCGGGCGGTGACGGTGCGCGAGCCGGTGGGCGTCTCGAACCGGACGCCCGTAACGCGTCCGTCCTCGATCACCAGTCCCACGGCGCGGTGTTCGAGCTCGGGTGTGACCGCTCGATCGAGACAAGCCTTCAGGAGCCCGCCGACGAGCGCGAGCCCCAGGCCGTTCTCGTGGTTTTCGAGCCGCGCCGCTACAACCGATCGAGCGAGGGGTTCGGTAGCGCCGCCGAGTCCCGTCTCCGACAGCGTCGTGGGCGTCGGACCGCGCTGGTTGCGCACGCGTCCCGCCCACTCGCCGAGCTCGTCGTAGCTGAACACGCGGTTGTCGAGCGAGCGCCCGCCGCCCGGCCGACCGCCCGGGTGTTCGGGGTGGTAGTCGGGGTAGCCATCCACCACGAAGAACCGGCAGGGCGTGTTCGCTTCGACCCAGGCCACGGCGTCGGGGCCTTCGTCGATGAACGCGCCGGCGACCACGGGATCGAGGTAGCCGAGCGAGAGCGACTCCAGGTAGGCGAGGGCGTCCTCGCGGCTGTCGGTCGCGCCGACCTCGGACATGTGGTGATTGTTCGGAACCCAGAGCACGCCACCGCTCATCGCCGACGTGCCGCCGATGAGGTCGCTGCGTTCGAACAGGCCCACACTCGCCCCGTGCTCGGCCGCCGACACCGCAGCTACCAGCCCGGCGGCGCCCGTGCCGAGGACGACGACGTCGAAGGAATCGCTCACGGTTCGACCCTAACGGCCGGCGGGTCACGGTACTAGGGTCAGCCTCAAGTAACTCGAAGCAAACAACTCGAGGGAGGTACCCCGTGAATGGCGTCTACGTCGCCCGCTTCCAGGAGCGATCCGAGTACGAGGCGGCCGTCCCCGACTGGCGTGACCTCCCGTGAGCGCAGGCATGCGTCATCCGTCAGCGCATCCATCGGGGCTGCGTTGGCCCGACCTCGTCTGGTCGCACTTCAGCCGGCCCCGCTTCGACGACTTCGACGGGCGCGTCCGTGCGGCGGCGGCGGCCGGCTTCGCCGGCATCGGGCTGTACACGCAAGCCTACGGTCGGATGCGCGACGAGGGCCGCACGGCGACCGAACTCGCCCGAGTCGTCGCCGATCACGGGCTGGTGCTCGCCGAGATCGAGACGGCGCGGGGCTGGTGGGCCACCGACGGACCGGTCGCCGCCGAGAGTCGCCTGATCGAGGAACTCGCCTACGAACTGGCCGACGCCACCGGTGCGCGCTACCTGCAGGCGATCGGTCCCTACGACTGCCCGGTCGCGCAGGCGATCGACGGGTTCGGCCGGCTGTGCGATCGTGCTGCCGCCCACGGCCTACTCGTCGGCATCGAGTGGTTGCCGTACACGAACATCGCCACGGCGGTCGATGCCCAGGCGATCGTCGAAGGGGCGGGTCGTGACAACGCCGGCTACTGCGCCGACATCTGGCACCACGTACGGGGTGCGAACGACACGGACCTGCTGCGGGCGCTGCCCGGCGACCGGATCTTCGCCGTCCAGATGGACGACGGCCCGGCCGAACCGGTGCTCGACGACTACAAGGCCGACTGCCTAGCGTCGCGGGTGCCGCCGGGCGAGGGCACGTTCGACTGCGTCGGCTTCGTTCGGCTCTTGACGGAGATGGGCGTCACGGCGCCGATCTCGGTCGAGGTGGCCTCGCACGAGCTGTGGGCTCAGCCGGTGGAGCATGCTGCGAAGGTGGCCGCCGACGGCATGCGGCGCGTGCTGGAGCAAGCGGCGTCCGGGTCAGAACGGTGACGGTCGTCGATGACTCACATCTCGCGGTCGAGGGTTGCGTCAACTTCCGGGATTCCGGTGGCTGGCCGATCGCGGGCGGCGGCACGATGCGGCGCGGGCTTCTGCTGCGCAGCGACGACCCAATTCGGCTCACCGCGGACGGGCGCGCGGCCGTCGAGGCACTCGGCCTGCAGGCGGCGATCGACCTCCGCCAGGATCATCAGTTCGTACGGTCGCCCGGATTCGTCGACCCGGAGCGCACGTACCATCGCCCGCTCGTCGACCGGGTCATCGACGTCGACAACCCGCCGCCACTGACCGATCCCGAGCACATCGCCGACATGTACGGCGCGATGATCGAGCGCGGTCGCGCCCAGATCGGCGACGTGCTCGGCATCGTCGCCGCCCACGTCGGCGACGGACCGGTGCTCGTGCACTGCGCGTTCGGCAAAGATCGCACGGGACTGGTCGTCGGCATCGTGCAGGCGGCGATCGGTGTGGGTGCCGACGCCATCGCCGACGACTACCACCGCTCGGATGTCCCGAGCTCCCGACGCCGGGCGTGGATGATCGCCGAGCCGCTGGCCGGTGACCTGCCGATCGCACGAGCGCCCGCCTACCTGTTCACGGCACCCCGTGGCGCGATGGAGGTGCTGCTCGAGCGGGTACTGGTCCGCCACGAGTCGTTGCGCGGCTGGATCCACGAGTTCCCGGTGCCGGCCGGCACCGTCGAGCGTCTGTGCGCCGCGCTCGTGGACCACGACGTTCGATGACGAACACACGTGGCCTGGAGTCCGGACCGGGTCGCCCGCTCAGCCGCGCCGTCGTCGCCGAGCTACGAGACTGCGCGCTCGGCCCGCCTCGGTGACCGCGAGCGACGACAGTTAGCGTGGGGACCCGATGGGTGGCGACGTTGCCTGTTGACGCGCTTACACCTTCGAGCGCGAGGAGCCGGCCGGCGAGTTGCGGAACATGTTCTCGGAGTCGAAGCCGATGCGGGCGTCGGGCACGATCTCGATGATGACGCGGCCGGGTGTGTCGAGGTGGTGCACGAAGGCCGCCTGCTGGTCGGCGTTGTCCGGGCGCACGCTCGCCGCCAGCGCGGGGTAGAACCACGCCTTCGTCGCGTCGTCGTCGTGCACGATGGCATTCCCCTTGTAGGTCACCGTCTGGCTGATACCGATGTCGGTGCCGCGACTGCTGACCGCGATGGCCACGCGCGGGCGTGCCTCGATGGCCGGCACGCGCTTGCGACGGCGGGTGCACGTGAGCCAGAAACGGCCGTCTCGTGCGAGGAAGTTCATGATCACGCCCACCGGGTCGCCGGTCGCGGTGCTCCACATGAAGCAGCACTCGGTCTGCTTCGCGAGCAAGGTCTGCTCGCGCGAGGTGTCCAGGGCGTACATCGACACGTCCTCGTAGCTGTCGGCGTACTTTGCGTCCCCGGTCGTCGCGGTTTCGTCGGTTTCGTCGGTCATGGTCGTCACGCTTTCAGGATGCGGGTCAGGTCACGTTGTGCGGGGTTCGTACTGGTAGGCGCGTTGCGTACGACCGCCGGCCACGAGCAGGTGCTCGCCCGTCACCCACGATGCGGCCGGCGACGCGAAGTAGAGCACCGCAGCGGCGATGTCGTCGGGGGTGCCCGTGCGGCCGAGCGGGATGGTGCGGGCGAGCTCATCGAGTTTGTCGGTCACGCCGAGCACCTCTCGGAACGCTTCGGTGACGACGGGCCCGGGTGAGACAGCGTTCACCCGGATGCCGCGCGGCGCCAGCTCCAGAGCGAGGGTCTGGGTGAGGTTGTTCACGCCGGCCTTCGCGGCGGCGTAGGGGCCCGTGCGCGGTGAACCGCGCGTGCCGGCGCCCGACGAGATGTTGACGATGACGCCGCCGTCGGTCATCCGCCGCGCCGCCGCCTTGCTGCCCTGGAACACCGTCGTGAGGTTCAGTTCGAGCTGGTTCCGGAACACGTCGTCGGGCGTGTCGATCAGTTCGCGCACGGTCTTGTCGTCGGACCCGCCGACGTTGTTGACCCAGATGTCGAGACGCCCGAACTCGTCGATGGCGCGGTCGCCCACCGTCTCGGCGAGGTCGCGGATGTCGCCCTGGACAATCAGCGCGCGCCGCCCTCGGTCGGTCACGCCCTGTGCCGTGACGTTGAGGTCGGCCTGGCGTCGAGCGTTGAGGACCACGTTGCACCCGGCGTCGGCCAGCGCCCACGCGATGCCACGGCCGATGCCCTGCCCCGACCCCGTGACGACGGCGACCTTGCCGTCGAGCCGGAAGCGGTCGAGCACGCTCATGCGGCCCGCCAACGCAGCGGAAGGCTGACGAGGCCGTGGAGCACGAACGACCGGTTGCGCACCGGCTCACCGGCCAGCTCGATGTCGGTCATCCTGGCGAGGATCTGTTCGAACGCGACGCGCGCTTCGAGGCGGGCCAGCGGCGCGCCGATGCAGTGGTGGATGCCCCAGCCGAACGCCACGTGCCGCCCGATCTCCTCACGCGGTCGGTCGATCCGGAACTCGTCGGGATCGCTGAAGCGGGACGGGTCACGGTTGGCCGAGCCGTAGAGGACCTGCAGCTTGGTCTGCGCGGGGATCTCGACGTCGCGCACCGTGCACGCCTGCGCGTTTGTGCGGAAGAGGCCGTTGACCGGAGAATCGAACCGCAACGCCTCCTCGACGGCGGCTGGGATGAGCGACGGGTCGTCACGCAGGCGCTGCATGACGTCAGGGAACTGAAGCAGTCGCAGGAGCATCGTGCCGAGCAGGCTGGTGGTGGTCTCGTGTCCGGCCACGAGCAGTTGGTGGCCGAGAAGGCGCACCTCGGCGCGTGATAGCCGCCCGTCGCGGCGGGCGACGAGCATCGCGGTGAGCACGTCGGCCGGCCCGGCCAACTCGGCCGGCGACCCGGCGTTGTGCCCAGCGCGTTCGTCGACTCGGGCGTCGGCTGCGGCTCGCTCGTCGAGCCGTTCGTCGACGTAGTCGCCGAGTGTCTCCTTCGCCCGCTCGTAGGCGGCGACGTCGCCACCGGTGAGCGCGTGCACGATGACCGCGCTCAACTCGCCGAACATGTCGCGGTCTTCGCGGCGCACGCCGAGCAGCTCCCCGATCGCCAGCGCCGGGAACGGTAGGGCGAAGAGCGGCACGAAGTCGCCCTCCCCGTGCGGCACGATGTCGTCGAGAAGATCGTCCGCCATCTTGCGCAGGGTCGGTTCCAGGAGGGCGACGGCCGTGGGAACGAACGCGTGGCGGAGCACAGCACGCTGGCGGGCGTGGTCCGGGTCGTCGGTGGTGCCGAGCACGCCCGACTCCTGGTAGAAGACGCCCGGTCCGTGGTTGTTGCTCCACACGCCCGGTGCCTTCAGCGTGGCGACGACATCGTCGAACCGGCTGAGCACATAGAAGGGCGGTTCGTGCTCGGTGACGTGGTGCACCGGGCACGACGCACGCAGCTCGCGGTAACCGACGCTTGGCTCGAACGCGAGCGACACCTCGATGTGCGCGTACCCCTCGGTCATCGTGCACCCCCGAAGCTAGTTACTGGAGACAGACTACGCTTTCATCTAGCGATCCACGAAGGCCGTCATCGATGGGTCGGCCTGCGGCGTGGCCGTGCCGGGCGAGGGGAGCGGGACCGTGCTGCTGGGATGGACGAGTACCCGTTCCACCAGATCACCCAGACGTTCGCCGGCGTCGCCGGGGGCGACCCGAGCTGGAACGACGGCCACTATGTCTGCGCCGCCGACGCCGCCGGCACGGTGATGTTCACGTCGAACGTGCGGCTGTACAGCAACAACGACGTGCTCGACGGGTTCGTGTGCGTGCGGCACGAGGGCAGGCAGTCCAACGCCCACTTCAGCCGGCGCCAGCGCTCCGACATGGGCACGCTCGGCGTCGGGCCGTTGCGACTCGAGATCGTGCGCCCGCTGCAGGAGGTGCGCCTCGTGCTCGAACCGAACGAGCTCGGGATCGGCCTCGACGTCACCTGCGCGAGCGGCACGTTGCCTACATCGGACCGATCGAGGTCAACGTGTCGACGGTCGGCTCGTGAGCGAGCGGGCCACCTACGAGGTGGCCGGCGGCTGCACCGGCTCGGTGACGATCGGCGAAGAGGTCGTCGAGCTGCGCTCCGGCGAGGCGTCGTTCTTCCGCAACCACTCCTGGGGGTTCCAACTGGGCCGCGGCCGACCTCGGCCCTACGGTTCGCCGCTGCCGAAGCGACGTACGCCCGGCGTGCGACAGTGGGTTCTGTTTGCGATGCCCGACCACAGCGGCATCTTCTTCCAGGACCCGAGCGGTCGGGCCGCGTCAGGGCGCGGGGCGATCATGGAGACGGACCGCGTCGTGCCGGTCGTCGGCGTGGAGACCGACCTTGCGTTCCACGACGGTGACCGGCGGGTGCGCTCGGGCCGGTACCAGCTCACCGACGTCGAGGGCCGGCAGCGCGCCTACGTGTTCGACGATCTCGGCTGGGTGTACTGCCAAGGCGGTGGGTACTTCGGCGGGTTCAACGATGGCCTCGGCCAAGGTGTGTACCGCGGTGAGTACCACGCCGAGGGCGAGGTGTGGGACGTCAGCCACGCGACCGACATCATCGACGCGTCCGGGCGCACGTTCCGCGTCGAGCACGACTGGGCCGAGAGCTTCGTGCGCGTCCGAAGCGACGACGGCGCCGCCGGCCTAGCCCACTACGAATGCGTCGTCATCGGGGCGCGATAGCGGTCGCCGCGGCCCCCAGGGAGGTCGCGCGGCTAGAGGTCGAGCTGCGGCCGGTTTGTGTACGGCTCGGTGACCGTGATGCCGGTCACCCGTTGCCAGCGCGTGCGGTGCGCCTCGTCCTCGTAGGTGAAGATCAACTCGCAGTCGAACATTACCGCCGAAGCGAGGTGCACCCCGTCGGCACCCTGGATGCCGTGCCCGTCCCCCATCGCCCTCCGAATGAGCGTCCGGGTCCGCCCGGCGAGGGCCGGGGTGACGTCGATGAGCCGGATCGGTGACGCCGGTGTCCACAGCTCCTCGATCGCGGCCTCGCCTGCTTCGGTGAGGCCATGGTCGCGTTCATGCGCGCCGAACGAGACCTCGGCGATCGACAGGACCGAGGTTGCGATCGCGATCTCGCCGCGGCGGGCCTCCTGCAGAAGCGTCTGCACGATGTCGGCTCGCCCTGCCTCGTTGCCGATGTAAGCGAGGATCACGTTCGCGTCGAGGTAAATCCGCGGTGGGCTAGCTGGCATCCCTTATCCGTCTGATCACGCGTTCGGCGGGCTCGGATCCTCGAGCGGCACCCCGTGCTCGGAGGAAGCCTGTCGTCTCGCCTTCGTCGATGACCTCGACAGCCGTGACGTGCCGAACGGCGATCGGCCGACCGGACTCGGCGTCGCGCGTCACATCGCCCGTGACGTTGGCGATGCGGCCCCACGCGTCGCGCATCTGGTCCTCGTGGTCGGCCTGCAGGTAGCACGAGACCCGTTGATCGGTTGCGAGCTCGTACAGGGTGAATCGGAGGCCCTTCCGATGGGAGAGCGTCTCGACGCGACCGCGGATCGTCCCAAAGGATTTCGTCGTTTGCGCAGTCGCGGGGGCCTGGCCGACCGTGACCGGCGCGGTGAAGATCACCTCGTCGTCGGCCGTCTCGAGGATCACCCGATTCTTCTCGCTCGCGACCTCGGTGAGGTTTTGGACGAGCCGGAGGAGTGGCCGGCTCGGATCGATGTCGCCCCTGGACACCTGGCGACCGGCCGCGAGGAAGCGGTCAGTCATTGAGGAGATCTTGGCGGCGGACGCAACATCGAGCGGCTCAGCTCGGGCGGTGACCCCGGCGGAGCCGTAGTCGAGACCCGCCAGGACCCACCGGACGCTGGCGCCCTGGTCTTGCTCGAGCGCCTTGAGCACGTCCCGGAAGCGGGCAAACGCGTCCGAGACACTCTCGATCGTCAGCTCGCCATCTAGGCGGAACGTCACGGAGTCGCCGGCCACGATGCCCAGACTACTCGGGGGGTGTAGCAATGATCCGTGACCCGACA
>JAYUAM010000250.1:0-2076 GCA_043741295.1 Acidimicrobiia bacterium | reverse complement strand
GGGAACTCACCGACGAGCAGCGTCAGGCCCTCGACGCGCTCGCCGCCGCCACCACCACCGACCCGCGCGTCGAGGCGTTCGACGCGGCACGGAAGCGGTGAGCTCGATGGCCACACCGTTCGATGCGCGTCGCAGCTCGGCTACCGCGGTGTACGTCATCTCGGTGGCCGCCGAGCTGGCCGGCATGCACCCCCAGACGCTGCGCATCTACGAGCGCAAGGGCCTGCTCGACCCGGCCCGCACCGCGGGCGGCAACCGTCGGTACTCGGACGAGGACCTTCACCGGCTGCATCGCATCGCCGAACTGACCGAAGAGGGTCTCAACCTCGCCGGCGTCCGGCGCGTGCTCGCGCTCGAAGCCCGCGTCCAGCAGCTCGAACGGGAGGTCGCCGACACCCGGTCGGCGGCATCAGCGGCGGTCGCCGAGTCCGAGCGACGCAACCGGCGCGAGCTCGTCCCGCTACACCAGGCGGTCGCCGTCTTCGGCCAGCTGCCGTCGATCTTCCAGCGCGACTGACCGTCGCACCATCGCCAGCGGCGCCAGCGGCGCGGGCGGCGGCGATGGCGACGAATCTCCGGTCGGCATGTCACACCGGCGTCGCGCCCGGCGCTGGAGGGGCAGGACGGCGACAGGGCCGGCACGAACAGGAGCGAATCACATGGTGCGCACCATCGGGCGACCCACCGACGACCGCGACCTGCACCTCGTCGGCATCGAGGTAGCCCCGACCGGGCGGAAGCTCGATCTCGTCGTCGCCGACGCGCAGGCCGAACGCCGCGTAGTCGTCGACCGAGGACTGTCGCAGCACGAGGCGGCGGCGAAATGCCGAGCGCAGCTCACTCGGCAACGAGGCGTAGCGGTCGGCCGTGGCGAGGACATGCACGCCGACAGCGCGACCGTCGTTGGCCAGCCAACCGAGCTCGTCGCCGAGGTACCCGAAGGCGCGCACCGCGTAGGTGGCGAGGAACGCTGGCAGACCGTCGATGACGATGACGATCCGCTCGGGCACCGACCCGGGTGCGAGCCGGGCGTACTCCGACAGCGCCCGGCAGTGGGACCAGGCCACCCGCAACGGCGCTCCGACGGCGAGCGCACGGTCGAGGCGGTGCAGAAGCACCGCGCTCCGCCCGTGCTCGCCGGCGACGCGGATCAATGCGGCGAGGCCGACCATGACGTCGCACCAGGCCGCGTCCCGGTTCGGGCCGGATTCGCCGCCGACCGCATCGACCATCGGTTCGTACAGGGCCAGTGCGCGCACGGTGTCGGCGCGGCCGAGGGCCGCGGCGCACGCTCGGAACGGCCCGACCAACCGCGAAACCGCCGCAGTCGAGTCGCTCGCCGCGGGCGGCGGCGGCGGCGCCAGACCGTCGAGGCGGTAGACCGCGTCGATCAACCACAGGTGCTCGCCGGGGCCGATCTCCCGGGAGACGCTCATCGCCCCGAGTCTCTCATCCGCGGCCGGTCGGGGACGTCGCTAGGGCCCGCGATTCACGTTGCGCGGTCGACCTCACACCGATCGCTGACGCGCCACGGACCGATGACACGAAGGTCGGTGCGCGTCGTGCGCCGTCGGCACCGGGGATCGACCCCCTCCACCATGCTGGCCGGGCGGAGCACGAGGTGCGCCGCGTTCACGCGTCGGCACCACCGCCGGACCGTGCACGAGAGCCGAGACAGATGAGCCCGATGTCGAGAGTCAGAGTCCTGCTGGTCGACGACCACCCGGTCGTGCGGGCGGGCATCGAGATGTTCCTGTCGAACGCCGCCGAGGTCGAGCTGGTCGGCGTCGCGGCAGGAGGCGCCGAGGGCGTCACCCTGGCCGACGAGCTCGTGCCCGACGTCGTCATCATGGATCTCGCCATGCCGGACGTCGACGGGCTCGAGGCGACCCGCCGGATCAAGCGCCGCCACCCGACGATCACGGTGCTGGTGCTCACGAGCTACAGCGATCGACGCCGCGTGGTCGACGCGTTCGACGCCGGCGCCGCCGGCTACCTCATGAAGGACGCACCGGCGCACGACCTGCTGCGGGCGATCGCCGCCGCCGCCGACGGCCAGTCACCGCTCGACCCGCG
>JAYUAM010000249.1:0-5062 GCA_043741295.1 Acidimicrobiia bacterium | reverse complement strand
TGGCGCAGGACGGTGAACGTGCCCTTCAGGTGCACGTCGATCACGGCGTCGAAGTCGTCCTCGCTCATCGACGTGAGCATCCGGTCGCGCAGGAAGCCGGCGTTGTTGACGACCGCGTGCAGGTCTCCGAACCGTTCGACGGTCGACTGCACGAGCGAGGCCATCGCGTCCCAGTCGGACACCGATGCACCGTTCGTGACCGCGGTACCACCCATCGCCATGATCTCCTCGACCACCTCGTCGGCCGGCGACGGCCCGTCGGCCTCGGCGTCGCCGCGCAGGCTCACGTTGAGGTCGTTGACCACCACCGTCGCCCCGTTGCGGGCCAGCTCCAGCGCGTGCTCGCGGCCGAGCCCCCGGCCGGCACCCGTCACGATCACCACCCGGCCGTCGAGCAGCCCCATGTCAGCGTCCCTTCCACTGCGGTGCGCGCTTTTCGGCGAAGGCGACCGCGCCCTCGCGCGCGTCCTCGCTGGCGAACACCGGACCGGTGATCTTGCGGACGTGGTCGCCGTTGTCGGGGCCGACCTCCTCGCGCATGAGGCGCTTGGTCGCCTGCACGGCGAGCGGGCCGTTGGCGTTGATCATCGTCGACAGCGCGCGGGCGGCCGACATCACCTCGCTGCCCTGCACCACCCGGTTGATGAGACCGAGCTCGAGTGCTCGTGCGGCCGAGATCGGCTGCCCGGTGAGCCCCATCTCGAGCGCCACCTGCAGCGGGATCCTGGTGGGCAGCCGGGTGCCGCCCCCGGCGGCCACCAGCCCACGAGTCACCTCGGGGATGCCGAACTTGGCGTGCTCAGCGGCCACCACGAGGTCGGCGCGCATCATCACCTCGAACCCGCCGGCCACCGCGATGCCGTTCACCGCGGCGATCACCGGCTTGGGGCAGCTCGACAGCATGGCGAGCCCCTCGCCGACCGCCGTCATGTCCTCGCCGGCGGCGAACGCCTTCAGGTCCATGCCGGCGCAGAAGATCTTCTCGCCGGCACCCGTGACGATGACCGATCGCACCGCGGGGTTCGTCGCGGCGTCGCGCAGCGCGTCGACGAACCCCTGCCCGACGGCCGGGTTCAGGGAGTTGCCGGCCTCAGGCCGGTTGATGGTGAGGACGAGCGCGCCCTCCTGCAGTTCGGCGAGAACGCTCATGGATGGGATCCCTTCGGCCGGATGGCGGTTCAACGGGCGAGCGGGTCGCGGGGCAGTCCCAGGATCCGCTCGGAGATGATGTTGCGGACGATCTCGGACGTGCCGCCGGCGATCGTGAGGCAGCGGTCGAACAGGTACTGGAACCGTACCCGCGGCTCGGCGTCGGCGTACCCGGCTTCGCCGGCGATGCGCAGCGCGAGCGAGCTCACGCGCTGGGCGTGCTCGGCCGACAGGAGCTTGGTGACCGCGCCCTCGGGGCCCGGCCCGCTGCCGATGACCGCCCGCATCACCTGACGCAGGTTGAGCGCGGACATGGCGTGGCTCTCGGCGAGCGTTGCGCCGAGCTCGACCGCCACTGCACGGTCGCCCGGCGCGTAGCGCGTCGCCAGCCGCACGAGCTCGGCGTCGCCGATCACGTCGCGGTTGTTCTTGTTCCCGCCGATCGAGACGCGCTCGTTGCCGAGCGTGGCGCGGGCGACCGTCCAGCCTTGGTTGATCTCACCGACCACGTCGTCGTCCGGTACGAACACGTCGTCGAAGAACACCTCGTTGAACAGCGACTCGCCGGTGATCTCCCGCAGTGGGCGCACGTCGACGCCCTTGGCCTTCATGTCGATGGCAAAGGTGGAGACACCGGCGTGCTTCGCCACGTCGGGGTCAGTGCGCACGGTGGCGAGCCCCATCGTGCTGTGCTGCGCCGCGCTCGTCCACACCTTCTGCCCGTTCACCAGCCAGCCGCCGTCGACGCGCGTCGCCTTCGTGCGGATGGCGGCGGCGTCGGAGCCGGCGTTCGGCTCGCTGAACAGCTGGCACCAGTAGTGCACGCCGTCGAGGCTCGGGCGGATCCAGCGCGCCAGCTGGTCGTCGTCACCGTGCTGGATCAAGGTGAGCAGCACCCAGGTGCCGATGCCGAGCTGCGGGCGCTCGACGTCGGGCAGCTCCTCGTCGATCACCAGCTGCTCCACGGCGCCGGCGGCCCGACCGAAGGGCTTCGGCCAGTGCGGCATGCAGTAGCCCGACTCGATGAGCGCCGGGAGCTTCTCGTCCGGCGCCAGGGCGTCGTACCTCGCCTTGAACGCGCACGCCTCGGCCCGGAAGCGATCGGCCTCCTCGGGCAGCTCGATGCTCTCATCGGCCGTCGCGCCGTCGCCGACGAGACGCGTGACGTCGACCGCGGCGTCGAGATCGAACAGCGCGCTCAGCGCGGCGGCCCGTCGCAGGTACAGATGCGCGTCGTGCTCCCACGTGAACCCGATGCCGCCGAGGATCTGGATGTTCTTCTCGGCGCAGCGACGGTACGCGGGGAGCGCTTGAGTCGCTGCCACGGCACCGGCTACGCCACCCTGGCCGCCGCGCCCCGAGGCGCGTGCTGCATCCCATGCCACGGCGGCAGCGAGCTCGACGTCGACGAGCATGTTGGCGAGATGGTGCTTCACCGCCTGGAACGAGCCGATCGTGCGGCCGAACTGCTCGCGCACCTTGGCGTACTCGACCGCCATCTGCAGGGTCGCCGCCGCGCCACCGGCCGCTTCGGCGGACGCCAGCGTGCGGGCGACGGCGAGGGCGGTGCTCGCCCCGCCGACGACGACGTCGTCGCCGGCCACGCCGTCGAGCACGAGACGCACGACGCGCCGCGTCGGGTCGAGGCTGTCGACCGTGATCACCGTCAGCCCGGCGGTGCGCACGAGGGCGAGGTCGTCGCCGACGCGCACGATGACGAGCCCGGCCTGGGCGCCGCCGAGCACCAGGCTCGACGTGCCGCGCAGCGTGCCGTCGGTGCCCCGCTCGACCGAGCCGGCCAGCGCAACGGCGCCCAGCATCGAGCCGTCGGCGAGCCCGGGCAGGAGGGCCTTGCGCTGCGCGTCGGAACCGACGGCATCGATCACGCCCGACGCGATCACGGTGGGCAGGAACGGCCCCGGCGCCGCCGCGCCCCCGAGCGCCTCGAGCACCACGGCGAGCTCGCCGAAGCCGTACCCCGAGCCCCCGACCTCCTCGGGTAGGTGCAACCCGAGCCATCCCATCGAGCAGAGCTCGTCCCAGAACGCCGGGAGGTCGTCGCTGCCCGCCTCGAGCAGCGAGCGGGACGCCGCGAGCGCGTGGCGGTCGGTCAGGAACGCCTTCGCGATCTCGGCGAGCTGACGGTGTTCCTCGGTGAGTGCGATGGGCATGGCAACGGGCTCCGGATCGGGTCGTGCGGCACGGCGACCGCGGGTCAGCGCTTCGAACGGTTGGTGAACTCGGCGATCTTGTCGAGGTGCTCGCGGGTCTGCAGCAGCTGCGTGTTCGCCATGCGGTCGATGTGGCGGGCCGTGCGACGGTCGCTGTCGACGGCGGCGTCGATCGCGATCTTCGCCAGCCCGATCGCCTCGGCCGAGCTCGTGATCAGCTTGCGCACCCAGGCCTGAACGGCCTCGGTGAAGCCCTCGTCCGGGAACACCCGGTGCACGAACCCCATGGCCACGGCTTCGGACGCGGTGACGTTCTCGCCGGCCATCGCCACCCATCGCGCCCAATGTGGTCCGACGATGCGCGTGAAGCGGCTGATGCCGCCAGAGCCCGGGAGCACGGCGAGGTTGGGGATCTCGGGCAGCCCGAAGATCGCCCGCTCGCTGGCCAACCGGAAGTCGCACGACGAAGCCATCTCGACCCCGATGCCGAGGCACGGTCCCTGGGCGGCGAGCACGACCGGCTTCTCGAGCCGCTCCAACTCGTCGAACAGCTCGTGCAGGCGGCGGTAGTTGCGGCGCAGGGCGACGCCCGAAGCCGGTTGGACTCCCATCTCGCCGATGTCCTTGCCGGCGGTGAAGTAGCGCCCTTCTCCGGTGATGACCAGCGCACGGACGGCGTCGTCGTCGCCGAGATCGCGAACGGCGACTCGCATCTCGTCGAGCATGTCGTCGGTGATCGCGTTGAGCTTTCGGTCGCGGGTGAACGTGAGCGTGATGATGCCGTCAGCGTCGACCCGACGGATGTCGGCGCCGGGCGCCGCCGGATCGCTCACACCAGCTCCAGCACCAGGGCAGAGCCCATGCCCCCACCGGCGCACATCGCGACGCAACCCACCGACAGGTTCCGGCGCCGCAGCTCGTGCACCATGCTCACCACCATACGGGCACCGGTGGCGGCGATCGGGTGGCCGAGTCCGCAGCCCGACCCGTTCACGTTGGCGATGCTGTGGTCGATCCCGAGGATGCGGGTGGAGGCCACCGCCATCGAGCAGAACGCCTCGTTGATCTCGAACAGGTCGATCTGGTCCAGCTTCATGCCCGTGCGCTCGAGCACTTTGCGGATCGCCGGCGCCGGGCCGAAGCCCATGACCGACGGATCAACGCCCACGTAGGACCAGCCTCGGACATAGCCGAGCGGCTTCTTGCCGTCCTTGTGGGCGTTCGCAGCCGTCGTCATGATCAGCGCCGCGGCGCCATCGACGATGCCGGACGCGTTACCTGCGGACACCATCGACTCCGGCCCGAACGCCGCCGGCAGCGCCGCGAGGCGGTCGATGCTCGTGCCGGGGAAGAGGTGGTCGTCCTTCTCGACCAGCACGCTCTTCTTGCCCAGCTTGACCTCGACCGGTGCGATCTCCTGCGCGAAGCGGCCGTTGTTGTTCGCCGCGTTCGCGCGCTCGTGCGAGCGCAGCGCGAACTCGTCCTGCTGCTGGCGCGAGATGCCGTACTTGCGCGCGAGGTTGTCGCTCGTCTGCGCCATGAAGAACCCGCAGTAGCTGTCCTTGAGGGCCGCGAACAGCGAGTCCTCGAGCCCCGGGCCGGGGCCGAGCTTGATGCCACCGCGGGCGCCGCGAAGCACATGTGGTGCCTGGCTCATGTTCTCCATGCCACCGGCGATCACCCACGACGCTTCGCCGAGCTGCAGCATCTGAGCCGCCGAGACCACCGACTGCAGGCCCGAG
>JAYUAM010000248.1:0-2083 GCA_043741295.1 Acidimicrobiia bacterium | reverse complement strand
CGTCGTCTTCTGCCACGTCTCAGCGGCGGCCGAGGCCGCCGACCTTCTCTTCGACCAGCTGGGTCGCCCACGGGATCGCCTTCAACCGCTCCCGCGGGATCGGCTTGCCCGAAACGAGCGAGTAGCCGTAGGTCCCGGCCTCGACCCGCTTCAGGGCGGCGTCGATCTCCTGGATCATCTGGCGCGCCTGGGCCGACAGCGCGAGATCACGCTCACGCTCGACGACCATGGTGTCGCCTTCGCCGGACTCGTCGTCGAACTGGACGTCGCCCGGGTCGAGGTCCGCCATGAGCGCAGCGGCCTCACCCTCGAGCGATTCGGCCTGCCCGAGCAACGCGGCGCGTTCCTCGGTGAGTTGGGCGAGCTGTCCGTCCAGGAACCGGGCGTCGAGCCGCGGACCGAGCGGTGCCGCCGGCCCGCTGAAGAACGGCTTCGGCGGCGTTCTGACCGCAGCCGGCTCCTTCACGGGAGCGTCCTTCACCGCAGCCACGGCCGGCACCGCCTTCGCGGGGGTCGCCTTCGCGGGGGTTCCCGTCGCGGGGGTTCCCGTCGCGGGGGTCGCCTTCGCGGGGGTCGCCTTCGCGGGGGTCGCCTTCGCGGCCGGCGCCTTCGCAGCCGGCGCCTTCGCAGCCGGCGCCTTCGCGGGGGGAACCTTGGCCGTCGAGTCGGTCGTCGGCGCGGCCTTGGTGGCCCCGCCCACGGACGCCGCCTTCGTAGCGGCCGGTTTCGTCTGGGCTGGCTTCGCCGGCGCCGGCTTCGTCTGGGTCGGCTTCGTCGCCGTCGGCTTCGCCGATGCCGTCGGGGCGGCCTGCTTCGCCGGGGTCGCCTTCACTGCGGGCGCGGCCTTCGACGGTGCCGCGGTGACCTTGCCGGCGGTCGCGCCCTTCGCGGCGGTCGTGGCCTTCGCAGGGGGCACCTTCGCGGCGGCGGCCTTGACGGGCGCCGCCTTCGACGATGCCGCCCGACTGGCGACAGCCGGCGTCGCGGCCGCCTTCTGACCGGACTTCGCACTCTGCTTCGTCGGCATCTTGCTGCTGGCCGCCTTCGCCATGGTCGGGGTTCCTCTCAGGGGCCGGAGAACGGGCGGCAACCCTAGCGGGGCGCGCCCCCCGGGGACAACGCGCCCCGCGCCGAGCCCGTGGCGTACCGGCGAGTCCCGCCTTCTCACGTCGTGGCGGTCATCCCGACGGACGGGCGGCCCGGGCGACCGTCACGGTCACCGGCGCGCCGTCGAGGTCCCCGGTCGGCGCGGCCGGCTGGTCAGACTCGGTCAGTTCGATCGCCACCGCCAGGGTCTCATCGCGCACGAAGGTCTCGTGCGTTCGCACGGCGGCGACGATCCGGGCGGGGGCGTCGATGGCGACCCGCACCCGATCGCTCACCTGAAGCCCGGCGTCGCGCCGGGCCTGTTGCACCTGGCGCACGACGTCACGGGCGAGCCCCTCGGCCTCCAGCTCGGGAGTGACCACCGTGTCGAGGGTGACCACACCGTCGCCCGACGCCAGCACCGCGCTCGCCGCCGGGTCCGTCGGCACGAGCCGCAGCTCGTACTCGCCATCGACCAGCTCGATGCCGCCGATCACCGGGCGCCCGTGGTCGGTCGGGTCGTGCGTGTAACCGCCCTTGCGGAACGCGGCCATGACCCGCTGCATGTCGTTGCCGAGGCGCGGCCCGAGCGCGGCCGGGATGAGCTTGAGCTCGTACTTGGCCCCGGCGTTCACGTTCTCGGGAAACGTGACCTTCTTGACGTTCACCTCGTCCATGATGATCTCCTCGAACGGCTTCAGGGCCGACGCACCGTGCGCGGTCACCTGAAGTTCGGCGAGCGGCAGCCGGTTGCGCAGCCCGCGCGCCTTGCGCACCGCCGAGGCGGCCGAGCACACATCGCGCACGCCGTCCATGGCGGTCACCAGCGCGGCGTCCGCGGGGTACTCCTCGGTCGAGGGCCAGTCGGCAAGGTGCACCGACGGCTCGCCCGTGAGCCCGGTGAAGATCTCCTCGCTGATCATCGGCAGGAGCGGCGCCGCCAGGCGCGTCACCGCCTCCAGCGCGGTGTACAACGTGTCGAAGGCGTCGACGGTGT
>JAYUAM010000247.1:0-2083 GCA_043741295.1 Acidimicrobiia bacterium | reverse complement strand
GTGGAGACGATGCGGTTCCTCGGCTACCGCATCCTCACGCAGGTGGTGCAGGAGGGGCGGATCGGGCCCGAGGCGTCGATCGCCAAGCTCTACTGGAGCGAGTACCACCAGCAGGCCGCAGACCTGGCGATGTCGCTGCTCGGGGCGGACGGCCTCGTGCGGAACGGTCGGCGACCGAACAAGCACTTCCGGACGGACGAACCAGGCGCAGACAACACATCGAACTCGTGGATCGACGTCCTGCTGCTGAACGCACGCAGTGGCACGGTGTACGCCGGCACCAGCGAGATCCAACGCAACATCCTGGCCGAGAGCATCCTCGGGCTGCCGCGCGAACCCCGATGACCGGCGCAAGGACGGCGCAGGGGTCACCGACGATGAGCGACGGCCACGCCGTGGTCCGGTGCTTCCACACGACGGCGATGGTCGCCGACTACGAACGGACCCGCGACGCCCTCGTCCGTCTCGTCGGGCTGCGCGTCCTCGAGGACAGCCGGCTCGAGGATCCCGCGATCGGCCGGCGCGGCGGCATGGCGTGGGTGGGCGACAACATCATCGAGATCGGCGAGCCGATCGTGGTCGGCGGCGCCGTCGACCGCTTCGTGCAGCGGTTCGGCTCGCACATGAGCTCGATCGCCGTGCAGGTCGCCGACATCGATGCGACCGTCGAGCACCTGCTGTACCACGGCGTGCGGATCGCGTCGCGCGTCGACGGGCACATCGTGTTCACGCACCCGGGCGACACGGGGGGAGTCGTCGTCGAGTGGTTCGGCGCCGAGGAGCCGCTCGACCCGCGCTACGGCGGACCGATGCCGCCGCCGATCGCCGACCCGGTGCTCGACGTCTGTCAGATGGCGTTCGGCGGAGCGGTGGTCGACGACGTAGCCGCGGCCGCTGACCGCCTCGCACTGCTGTTCGGTCGCGAGGTCACGTTCCGGCACCAGGGCGCGCCGGCCGGCGCGCCCGCCGCGGGAGTGTCGATGGGCGACTGCACGCTCGCCCTCTACCCGAGACCCGGGCCGGCCGAGAGCACGGCCTTGTGGGGCCACGTGTATGAGCGACCACAGACGAGCAACTTCGGCGTGCGAGTGCCGGACCTTGCCGACGCCAGTGACCGACTGAGCGCCGCGACGGTGCAGATCCTTCGGGCTGATCAGGACGCGATCGTGATCCCGCCCGGGGCGACCGGCGGGGTCACCGTGGTCGTCGTCGATCGGCTGCTTCCGGGCGACCCGCGCGCCTGATCACGCACTCCGGGTCGGGCCGCATCGTCATTCCCAGCGGAACTCGGCGGCCCGCTTCTCGACGAACGCGAGGCGGGCCTCGTCGGAATCGGCGTGGCGCTTGACGCGCTGGGTGTAGTCCTGCTCGGTGCGGTAGCCCTCGAGCAACGACATCGACTCGACCCGGTTGGCCGACTCCTTGGCGAGGCGCACGGCGATCGGGCTCTTGGCGGCGATGGCAGTGGCGAAGCCCATCGCCGTGTCCATCAGCGCCTCGGGGGCGACGACCGCCTCGATCCCGCCACGGCGGTAGATCTCGTCGGCCGCCACGAAGGCGCCGGTGAGGAACATGCGCTTGGCGAGGAACGGTCCACACAGCCGTTGGGCGTGGCGCACGCCGCCGAGCACGCCGACGTTGATCTCCGTGAGCGCGAAGCTCGTCTCGGTCGTGGCGACGACGAGGTCGCATGACGCGACGATCGCCACGCCGGCACCGATCGCCTTGCCATGCACCGCGGCGATCACCGGCAGGCCACATTCGTAGATCGAGCTGAAGCAGCGCCGGGCGATACGTCCCGGGTCTACCTGATCGCGGGCGTCGCCCTGGGGCGCGCCGTCCTCGGCCCGGCCGTCGGGGCGGTGCCGGCGCGGTGAGTCCTGGAGGTCGACGCCGCCGCAGAACAGTCGCGCGTCCGGCGCGGCGCGCAGGATGATCGCCGAGGCGTCACGTCCGCTGCTGAGCGATTCCATCGCACCGGCGATCTCTTCGAACGTCCGGTACGAGAGCGCGTTCACCGGTGGTCGGTCGATGGTCACGATCGCCACAAGGTCGTGCACCTCGACGTTCACGTGCGCTCCGG
>JAYUAM010000246.1:0-2083 GCA_043741295.1 Acidimicrobiia bacterium | reverse complement strand
GGGGGTGCCGGTCGGTTCGATGAGCAGCAGGTGGGCCTCGTCCTCGGCGACCGGTTGGTGCTCCCGTTGAACGTCGTCACGGTGCGGGGCGACCAGTGCTCGGTGAACTGCGCGAGCTTGGCGGCGAGGTCGATGGCGGTCGGCGGCGGGGGAGTGGTCATCGGCGCAGTTTGGCCCCGCTCCGAAGCCGATCCGGCTACACCAGTTCGGCCACGGCGTCGCCGAGCTGGCGCAGGGTGCGGACCTCGTGCACGGCGCGGCAGTGGGGGCGGTAGACGGCGAGACGGCTGTCGCCTTCGTTCCAGCTCGTCGACGGCTCGGGGTCGAACCACACCACCTGCTTCACGCGGGCCGCGATGTCGCGGAAGGCCGCTTCGCCCGGTGGCCGATGGTTGGTGCGGGCGTCGCCGGCGACGATCAGGGTGGTGGTCGGGCGCAGGGCGTCGAGGTGGCCGGCCAGGAAGCGTCCGAACACCTGCCCGTAGTCGCTGTGGCCGTCGCCCACTACGACGCCGGGTCGGCTCACCAGGTAGCGCGGGTCGACGGCGTACTCGGACGTCTCCATCATCTGCGTCACCTCGGCGACGCCGTCGACGAACACGAAGCTGCGCAGCCGGGCCAGCTCGTCGTGCAGCGCCGAGAGCAGGAGCAGCGTGAAGTTGGCGAACTCGGCGACCGAACCCGACACGTCGCACAGCACGACCACGTCGGGCTTCGAGGCCTTGCGATCGCGCAGCGCCGGCTGCATCGGCACGCCGCCGGTGTCGAGCGAGCGTCGCACGGTGCGGCGGACGTCGAGCTTGCCCCGCCGCTTCAGTCGGCGCCGCTGCGCCATGCGGGCGGCCAGCGCCCGAGCCAACGGCCGCACCGCGTCGCGCATCGCCCGCAGCTCGGTCACCGACGCCCGCAAAACCTCGAGCTCGTCGATGCGGGTGGAGCGCACGATGTCGGCGCCTCCGACGACCTCGGCGAGGCGCGCCCGGATCTCGTCGGCGATCATCCGCCGGAACTCCTCCAGCAGCCGCTCGTGCTCGCGGTCGGTGAGCCTGGCCGCCAGCGGGTCTGCGTGGTCGATCCCGGCCCGTAGTGCGCGGGCGGCGTCGTCGAGCCGGCGCGGCACGTCGGCCGCCCGCATCACGCGATGAAGTTGGTAGCGCTCGCTCGCCGGGCCGCTCCCGACTCCACCGTGGCTATCGACGAGCGTCGTGGCGAGCCGGCGTAGGGCAGTGGCATCGGCGGCGCGCACCGCAGCGAGCAACGCGTCGAGGAACGCCGCTCCTTCGGCCCCGGCCCCGGCTTCGGCCGTCGCTTGCGCGCCGTTCGACGCGACCGACCCGGACCCGCCACCCGGCCCGTGGGCGCTCATCGGCAACACCACCGGGAAGTAGCGGTCGAAGAGGAGGTCGAAGGCGCCGGTCGGGTCGGGCTCCTTCACGAGCGTCGAGCGGAGGGCGACCTTGAGGGCGGTGCGCTCGACCAGCTCGATGTGGCACATCGCGTCGGCGGCGTCGACCGTCTCGGTGAGCGATGGCGACAGGCCGGCCACCTTCAGTCCGTGGCTCAGGAGCACGAGCCGGTCGACGAGCCCGCCGTCGGCCCGATCGCGCGTGGCGGGCTCGTCCACCGCGGCTCAGCGCTTCGCCAGCTGGTCGGTGATCTGGCCAGCGGCGTCGAGCAACGCCGGCACCAACGTCGACCGGATCTGCGTGAGCGTGACCCGTGAGACCTGGGTGCCGATGTTCAGGGCGGCGACCACCCGGCCCGAACCGTCGCGGATCGGCGCGGCGATCGAGCGGACGCCATCCTCCAGCTCCTGGTCGACGAGTGCCCACCCACGCTGGCGCACCTCGGCGAGGACGACGCGCAGTTCGTCGCGATCGGTGATCGTCCGCTCGGTCCGCGGTGCCAGCTCTGCTCGGGCCAGGTAGCGCGCCAGATCGGGCTCGGGCAGATGGGCGAGGATCGCCCGGCCGAGCGAGGTGCAGTGGGCGGGGAGCCTCGACCCGAGACCGAGGGCGATGGTCATGATCCGCTTCGTCGGCACGCGGGCGACGTAGACGATGTCGTCGCCGTCGAGCAGCGC
>JAYUAM010000245.1:0-5067 GCA_043741295.1 Acidimicrobiia bacterium | reverse complement strand
GGTGCCACCAGTACTCCTTCACGTCCTCGCCGTGGTTCCCCTGGTTACCCGTGAGCCCGAAGAAGCGCTCCTTCAGGATCGGGTCGACGCCGTTCCAGAACGCGAAGCCGAGGCAGAGCCGCTGACCGTTGTCGCACCAGCCGGCGATGGCGTCCTCGTTCCACCGGTAGGCGCGGCTGCGGGCATGATCGTGGGGGAAGCTCTCCCACGCCGTGCCGCCCTCGCTGTAGTCCTCGCGCACCGTGCCCCACGCCCGTTCGCTGACGTAGGTGCCCCACCGGCGCCACGGCGCGCTGCCGTCGGTGGCGGCGGCGAGCCGGTCGTGCTCGGCGGTCACCCGGCCGCCCAGGCGAGCACGGCGGTCACCCGGCCGCCCAGACGAGCACGGCCACCGGCGGCCCGTCGTGCAACTGCACGGCCACGGCCTGATCGGTGACCGGCGGCTCGGCCGCATGGCGGGCGATGAGGAGATCGACCTCGTCGGGCGAGCAGGTGCACACCTTCGAGAGCGGCAGCTCGCCCGAGTTCATGAGCGGCACGTCGTCGTCGGTGGCATCGACCCAACCGGCCTCCTGCAGGCGGTCGTACAGGTCACGGGCCACGGCCCGACGGGCGGCCCACGGCGATTCGGTGACCCGGCCCCCGCCCGACTTCGCCTTCCTGCTCATGCGCCCATCTTGGCGTCCGAAGCGGTCGATGGGCCACGCAGCACGGCGAAGGCCCATGCCAACTCCTCGTCGGTCGGCGCAGCGATCTCGTCGCGCAGGGCTGCCACGAGATCGGCGAGGTGCACGCGGTCCGCCGTGGCCGGCTCCGGTGTCGGAGGTGGGGTCATCGGCGGTCGGGCAGGAAGCGGAAGCGGTCGCGCACTGCGGCGACATGTTCCGGTGTCACCTCGCCGACGAGCAAGGCTTCGGTGCCGGCCGCGCTGCACACCAGCTCGCCGAGTGGGTCGACGATGCGGCTGTCGCCGACGTAGGCGAGCTTGCCGCCCGTGCCGACGCGGTTGACGCCGACGACGTAGGCCTGGTTCTCGATCGCTCGCGCGACCAGGAGGCTCTGCCAGTGGTGGCGGCGCGACCCGGGCCAGTTGGCCGGCACGACGTAGCAGTCGGTCGTGGTCGCCAACCGCCAGAACTCGTCGGCGAAGCGGAGGTCGTAGCAGACGAAGAAGCTCGTGCGCAGGCCTTCGATGTCGACCGTGAGGAAGCGATCGCCGGCCGAGTAGTGCTCGGGTTCGCCGCCGTAGCTGAACGGGTGGATCTTGTCGTAGTGGTGCACTGCGCCGTCCGGGGCGCAGAGCAGCAGGCGGTTCACCGGCCGATCGACCGCCAGGTCGACGGTGGGGATCGAGGCGCACGTCCACACGCCGTGGTGCGTCGCCTGCTCCCGTAGGAAGGTGGCCGAGTACCCATCGACAGGTTCGCCGACGCGCTCGGGCTCCATCGTGAAGCCGGTCGAGAACATCTCCGTGAGCACCACGAGCCGGGCGCCCGCCCCTGCGGCGGCGGCGATCATCGGCTCGACGCGCGCACACGTGGCCTTGGCATCCTCCCAGTCCACGTCGTGCTGGATGGCGGCGACCTTCATGCGTGCTCCTCGTGGCGACCTTGGCCGGCAGGCTAGCGATCGTCGGTACCGCCAGGTTCGCACTCATGACGAGCCCGGGTCGGCGGCCGGCGCGTCGAACCCGGGCACGACGACGAAACTGCATCGTTGAGGTTGCGATACGAACACATGTTCGATATCATGCGTCCGTGACTTCCGATCGGCTCGAGGATCTCGGCTCGCTGGAGCCTGGCGAACTCCTGGAGCGCCTGCACGCGTTGGACGCGGAGCAGGGCCGGGTCGAGGCGGAGCTGATCGCCGTGGTCGGCGCGCTCGAGCGCACGGCGGCCTACCGGGCCGATGGCCACGCTTCGGTACGAGGGCTGCTGCGCGCCGAGGTGCGCTGGGCCGAGGCCGACATCGCCCATCGCCAGCGCGCCGCCCGCCTGATCGCCGACGAGCCGATGGTGGCTGATGGCCTGGCCTCCGGTGCGATCGGCGTCGCGCAGGTGCGGGCCTTGGCCCGCGCCCGGGCGAACCCGCGTTGTGGCCACCTGCTCAGCCAGCATCTCGGCCTGCTGCTCGACCATGCCCGCACGCTGCCGTTCGACGACTTCGTCCGGTGCGTTCGCCGGTGGGAGCAGTTGGCCGATGCCGATGGCGCGCACCGTGACGCCGAGGCGACCCACGCCCAACGCACCGCCCACATCGGCGTCCACGACGGGGTGGGCCACGTCCGCGCCACCGGCGGTGCGCTCGACGTCGCCGAGCTGGCCGAGATCCTGCAGCGCTACGCCGACGGCGAGTTCATGGCCGACTGGGACGCCGTCCGCGCCCAGCGGGGCGACGACGCGGCAGCGGCGCTGCTCCCCCGCACGGATGCCCAGCGCCGGTTCGATGCCCTTGTGCGCATCTTCCGCGACGCCGTCAGCACACCGGCCGGCGCTCAACCGCCGGAGCCGACGGTGAACATCGTGATGGACGCCGTCACGTTCGAGACAACGCTCGCCCGCATGCGGCTCATCTCCCTGCGCCCGCATGGTGTTCCGACGCTCGACGACCTGCCGATCACCGCCTGGCGTTGCGAGACGCTTGGCGGCACGTTGGTCGATCCGGTCGAGGCGATCGCCGCCGCGTTGCACGGCCACGTCCGCCGGGTGGTGTTCGACTCGGTCGGCAACGTCATCGACCTGGGGCGACGACGACGACTCTTCACCGGCGCCGCCCGCGAAGCCGTGCGGCTGCAGTCGAACCGGTGCATCTGGCCCGGGTGCACCATCGCCACGGGACGATGTCAGGCCGACCACGTGGACGAGTGGCAACGCGCCGGCGAGACGCGACCCGACAACGGCGCACCGCTGTGCGGCCGGCACAACCGGTTGAAGTCACGCGGCTACCGGACCTGGCGCGGGCCCGAGGGGCGCTGGCACACCGCCCGCCCCGACGGCACGGAGATCGGCCCCACGGCCGAGCCGACCGCCGCCGATCCGCCGGTCACCCCGCCCACCGACACCGAGGCCGCAGCCGCGGTGGCCCAGCGCGCCATCATCCTCGATCGCGCGCTTCTGCTCGCGGTGCGCCACCACGCCGCGCTCGACGGTTGACGGCCGAGTCCCACGCGGGCTCAGGGCCCCCGTCCCCCTGAGGCGGATCTGCCGGCACCGGCCAGCGGGGCCGACCACGACCACGACGACGCCGGTGGCGTCGGCGGGAGAGGGCGGGCCGGTACCCTGCACCCGTGGCATCGGTCCGCAAAGCGTTCCTGAACCAGCTCAGGCCGCACGATCCCGCGCCGGAGGAGCTCTACGTCGACTGGCTGTCGGCACTCGGACTCGACGACGTCAAGCAGGTGATCGTCAACTGCATCACCGGCGCCGACGTGTCGACGCAGGTGCTCGTCACCGGTCAGCGCGGTTCGGGCAAGAGCACCGAGCTGCGACGCGCCGTCGATGCACTGCGCGCGGCGAGTTGCTTCGTGAGTCTCCAGAGCGGCGAGTTCGTCGAGGAGCTCGGTGGCGACATCGCCGCGTCCGACATCGTGTACTTCGCCGCGCAGCAGCTCGTGTCCGACCTGCAGAAGAACGGTCTGACGAGCGCCGGCGGGGCGGCGTGGGAAGGTTTCTGGAGCGAGATCAAGAAGAAGGCCACCTCGCTCGGGGTGGAGGTGAAGGGGCCGGGTGGCGTCGGCTTCGGGCTCTCGCTGAAGGACAACCCCGGCCTGCGCCGCGAGCTGCGCCAGCTGTTCGGGCAGCACCAGAGCCAGTTCCTGCGCGTCGTGAACGAAGAGATCGTGCTGCCGGCGATGAAGGCGCTCAAGGAGCACGGCACCGAGCGCATCGTGATGATCGTCGACGGGCTCGGCGACGTGCCGCTGCGTTCCGCGGGCGACCCGGTGCACCCGGAGCGCACGAACCACGAGCAGATCTTCGTCGACAACGGCGATCTGCTCGCCGGGTTCGCCTGCGACGTCGTGTACACGTTCCCGGTGGAGCTGGCGTACCAGAGCGTGCGGCTCGGCAACGGCTCCCGCGGCGAGGTGCTCGAGCTCGGCGTGATCCCGCTGTCAAGGCGCGACGGGTCACCGACGGCGGGGGCCGACTCGATGCGCGCGATCCTGGAACGCCGGGCCACATCGGTCGGGGGAACGATCGGCGAGCTCGTCGTCGCAGCCGATGTCGACCGGCTCGTCGCGCTCTCGGGCGGGCACCTGCGCACCGTGTTCGAGCTGTTGCAGACCGCCATCCACCGCGCCGCCCCACCGGCGAGGGCACGCTCGACAGCGCGGCGGTCGACCGGGCGATCCGCCTGCGCGCCGACGCGCTGAACAAGACCCTGCTCGACACGCACCGCGCCGCGCTCGACCACGTGCGCCAGCACCGCACCCCGCCACCCGACGACCTGCGCCGGGCGTTCAACGAGCTGCTGCAGAGCCAGCACGTGCTCGCCTACTACGACGTCGGCGGCACGTGGTTCGCCCCGCACCCGCTCACCGACCCGGCGGTGCTCGCATGAGCCGCGTGGCCGACCGGCTGCGCCGCGCCGCCCGCCGACAGGCCGACGCCGATGCTGCGGTGGGAGCGCCGACCGCCGCATCGCCGATGTCGCCCGAGGCGGGTGCTCGTCCCGCAAGCGGCACATCCCCCACCGGTTCGCCCGCGGCCGAGCCCGCGGCGGTGGCCCCGCTCTCCCCCGATGCGGCAGCCGAGCTGGCGGTGCTCACCTCGCTGGTGATGCACAGCGACGGCTTCGCCCTTGCGGTCGTCACCGTGGACGACGACGAGTATCAGGACCGGCTGATCGCCGCCTGCCGGCACGACGCCGCCCCGAAGACGATCGCCGTGATCGACGTCGGTGAGCTGGGCGTCGATGCCGGGCTCGGCGGCCGCGTGGTCGCCGCGACCGCGGGGGCCGACGCAGTTTTCCTGGTCGGCATCGGCCCACTCGTCGACCCGGGCGCCGACGACCAGCCGGTGCTCGCCCAGCTCGACCTGGCGCGCAACCGCCTTGGCACCTCGCTCG
>JAYUAM010000244.1:0-2088 GCA_043741295.1 Acidimicrobiia bacterium | reverse complement strand
CGCACGAGGTGCGGCAGCGCCGCTTCCACGACGCGCGTGGTACCCAGCACCACGTCCCGGAACACCTCGATCCAACGATCGTCGCCGATGTCGATCGGCTCGTGCCCGATGAGCCCGGTCGTCACCGCCACGCCATCGAGGCCGCCGAGCCGCTCCACCGCCGCGCCCACCACCCGGGCCGCCTCGCCCCCGGCGCTGACGTCGCCGGTGACACCGTGCGCCGCCTGCGCGCCGGCCGCGAGGAGCTCGCCGACCGCAGCCTCTGCCCGATCGCCATCTCGACCGACCACTGCTACCGAGGCGCCCTCGGCGGCGATCGCGCGCGCTGCGGCGAGCCCCATGCCGGCGGTGCCGCCGACGATGAGGTAGGAGCGACCACGCAGCAGCAGGTCCACCGGACAACCCTCAGTCGTCGATCCACCGGGCGAGCTCGCCCAGCAGACCGAGATCGATGTCGAGCGATTCCGCAACCTCCCGGATGGCGCTGACGTCCTTCACGAGGTAGTGCTTCGCGCCCGCGGCCATCGCCTCGGGCGGTACCTGCCGGAACAGCCGCACGACGAAGCTGTCGCCGCTGCACTCCGAGACGACGCGCGCCAGCTCCGCTGGCGTGATCCCCATCGATTCGCCGAGCGAGGCGGCGGCGAGAGCCACTCGCAGGTGCACGGTGAAAAGCAGGTTGTTCACGAGCTTCACGCGCTGACCGTCGCCCAGCCCGCCGACGTGGAGAATCGGGCTGCCGTACGACGACAGGGGCCCGCGGACCCGTTCGAGCGCCTCGGCGTCGCCGCCGACGAGCAGGGTCAGCTGGCCGACCTTGATGCTGTCGGACGTGCCGCTGACCGGCACGTCGAGGACGGTCACCCCGGCCGGGGCGGCCGCCTGCAGGGCGAGCGGCAGCTCGGGGCTGCCGGTGACGTGGCTGACCAGCACCGAGCCCGGTCGCATCGCGGCGAGGACGCCTCCGTCGAGCACGAGCTCGCGCACCTGGGCGTCGGAGAACAGGCAGACGATCACGAGGTCGCTCCGGCCGGCCAGCTCGGCCGGCGAGGCAGCGACGGCGATGCCCGCCTGCTTCAGCTCGGCCCGGTGATCAGCTCGGCGCGCGAACACCTCGCTCGGCCAGCCGCCGGTGATGAGCCGATCGACCATCGGCCGGCCCATCTGGCCGGCGCCGACGAACCCGACGCTGATGCTGTCCGACATTGGCTCCCCTGCTCGGTGGTCGCGCGACCCGTCGTGGCGACCGTCGATGCGTCGACTTGACGACTGTGTCAGATTAGCCGGGCGAACGACTACGCTCCACCCGTCACCGCGCCGGGGTCGCCGCGGTCCGATCGCGGTCGCGCGCCGCCAGGAGGTTGCCATGAGCACGCAGCTGCACGGCAAGGTCGTGGTCGTCTCGGGTGGTTCGGCGGGCATCGGCAAGGCGATCGCCAAGCGGTTCGCCGACGAGGGCGCCAGCGTGATCGTGCTGGCGAGGCGCAAGGAGCGGATCGACGAGGCGGTGGCCGACATCGGTGGTGCTGCGTCCGGAATCGTCTGCGATGTCGTTGACCCGCACAGCGTTCGCACGGCGTTCGCCGAGATCCAGTCGGCCCATGGTCGGCTCGACGTGCTGCTCAACGTCGCCGGCGTTGCGCGGGTGCGCACGATCGAGGAGGCGAGCGACGACGACATCGCCACCGTCGTCGGCACGAACTTCACCGGGCCGATCTACACGACGCGCGCCGCGATACCGCTGCTTCGCGCCAGCGGGGGCGGCGACATCGTCAACGTGTCGTCGGAGATCACGCTCGACGACATGCCGTTGATGACGCTCTACTCGTCCACCAAGCGCGGGCTCGACGGCTTCACGCGCTCGATGACCAAGGAGCTGAAGGGCGACGGGATCCGCGTGACCCTCGTGGTGATGGGCACGGTCGGTGACACCGCCTTCGGGGACAACTTCGGACCTGGCGACGCCGAGCGCGCCATACCGCTCTGGGTGCAGGACGGCTACCTGAGCCGCGTCGCCGGCGCCGACCGCCCGATGGACGCCAGCTGGGTGGCCGACACGATGGTGCACGTCGTCACCCGCCCTCGCGG
>JAYUAM010000243.1:0-2088 GCA_043741295.1 Acidimicrobiia bacterium | reverse complement strand
CGCCGTCGCGTCCATCGCTGCCAGCGCCCGGACCATCCGCGGCGCGGCTAACCCGGCGACCGCGGTCGAGTCGCCACCGAACCCCGGCCACGCGTCCGAGCGGGCCCAGACCGCCACGGCCCGCAGGCCACCTTCATCGTCGTCGATGCCCCAACTGGTCGGGAGAAGGGGGCCGAGGTCGGCCCGGTAGTAGCTGCGCATCGTGTGGGCGCGCTCGTCGGCGTCGGTCACGAGCCAACGCCAGTACGGGTAGTCGGCGAACGCGGCGACCACCACCTCGACGACGGCCGGGAGATCGTCGGGCGCGAGCGGGCGGGCGTCCATCAGGGAAACCTACGGCAGCCCCGCCGCGATGGTCCGCACCGGCGAGCCGGCCGGTGCGGACTCTTGCGCAACTCGGCTCAGGCGTCAGTGGTCGCCGCGCCCCCGCTCGTCCTCGTGGTCGGCGGCGCGGAACGCACTGCTCAGGTCGGCCACGGCGGCATCACGCGTGCCGAGCGGGGCGAGCCCGAAGCGGTGCTCGATCGTGGCGAGGATCGAGGTCGTGTCGTGGCTCGTGTGGTCGACGGCGAACCGGCTGTCGAGCTCGGGTGAGATCACCAGCGCGGGCACCCGCGTGCCGGGGCCCCAGGCGTCGGACACGCCGGCGCCGGTCGGCGGCGACACGTGGTCCCACGCCCCACCGAACTCGTCGTAGGTGACGACGATCATCGTGTGCTCGGCGTCCTTGCCGCGCATCACCGCCTTGATCAGATCGACGAGGTGGCTGCTGCCGCGGGCCTCGCTCGCGTATCCCGGATGCTCGTTCTCCTCGCCGAGCGGCTTCACGAAGCTGACGGGCTTGAGCTTGCCCTTCCTCGCCGCGGCGAGGAAGTTCTGCTCGTCCTGCAGGTGGGCGCGCCCGCTGCCGTTCGGGCCGTAGTTGGCGAAGTAGTCGAACGGCTGGTGATGGTTCTGGAACACGTTGTCGGGGCAGAGCGGATAGGTCGCCGGGTTGGCCGCCGCGGGGTCGGTGCACGCCGGCCCGCTGCCGTTCGTGAAACCGCTGCCGGTCGTGTTGCCGGTGGCGTTGTCCCACCCGCCGGCGTACCACGCCCAGTCGACGCCGGCGCCCGTCAGACGGTCGCCGATCGTGTCGTAGGTCTGCGGCGTGAGCTGTGGCGCGAATGTAGCGGTGGGCGTGAAGCCGGCGGGCGGCGTCATCGTGTTGATCGCCCAGTCACCGCACACCTGGGGCAGGCCGGCGGGCAGGACGCAGGACCCGTCGGCCTGCGGAGCGACGGTGAGCACGCCGTCGACCGTGCCGGCTGCGGGGTGGAGCGGGTACGAGCGCGGGTGGCCGTCGGCGCCGAGCACCGAGTGCATCGCCGGCGTCGGCGCCGACATGACCGGCGTGCGTGCCGCGATGAGCCACTGGTGGTTCAGGAACGACCCGCCGAACGCCGCCTGGAAGAAGTTGTCGGCCACGACGTAGTGCGGCGCGCCCTTGCCGTGCAGGTACCGGTAGATCGGCAGCTTCGTCGTGTCGTAGTAGCCCATCGTCAGGCCGATGCCGTCGGAGCCGGTGACGTAGCGATCCTGCTTGCCGCCGTCGATCTGGTACTGCTCCTGGTAAAACTTGTGGACCATGTCGCGGGTGCACCCACCCGGCAGGCCTGCGCCCTTGAGCACGCCGTTCGGGAAGCTGAAGGCCTTCAGCGGCGTCGGGCAGGTCGTGTCGGTCGCGGCGATGTAGCTGTCGATGTTGAAGGGCGCGTTCGGGAACGCACTGGCGAACGTTCCGCCGGGCGTTCCGGCCGACGCGTCGGTGCACGCGCCGGCGAGCGGGGTGGGCGACGTGAGGTTGACGTCGTTCTGCTTCAGGCAGTCGTAGGCGGTGCCGGCGACGTTCACCTGGGTCGTGCGGGCGGCCGGCGCGTCGGCGAGCCCGTCGACGCCCTCCCACAGCCCATACAAGTTGTCGAAGCTGTGGTTCTCCTCGTAGATGACGACGATGTGATCGATGCCGTCGAGCCCGTGACCACCCGGGTCGTCGCTGGCTCTGGCCACCGGAACGAGAAGTGACGAGCCAGCTACCAGAGCGGTCAC
>JAYUAM010000242.1:0-5075 GCA_043741295.1 Acidimicrobiia bacterium | reverse complement strand
ACATGGACGAAGTACAACAAGCAGTCCCTCGACGACCCGAAGGTCATGATCACCGATGCGGCGTGGGCGCCCGCCAAGGGGCCGATCCCCAAACGGCTCTGGGTCGCGGTGCAGGACGACCGTCCTGGTGCGCCCGCCGCCGGCCTGTGGTTCTCGACGACCGGCCCCGCCGGTCCGTTCACGCGGGTCGTGCTCCCGGGCGTCACCGCGCGCTGTCGGCTCGGCATCGCGGTGCCTGACGTCAACCCGGGCGTCGTGTATGTGCTCGGCGACGGGCCGCTGTTGTGGCGTGTCGACGAAGGCGTATCGCCCAGCCCGCCGCCGGCATCGCCGATTGCGTCCGGCCTGCCGCCCGACACCGCCACCGCGACGCGGTTCTTTGCGGCGTCGTACTGGAGCCTGGCGATCTCCACGTTTCCCGGCGTCGACGACCAGATCATGATCGGTGGCGGTGGCACCGGTACCGACGCCAACATCTACCACGGCAAGCTCACCGGAGCGGCCGGTGCCTACGCCCTCACCGATCCGACCGTGCCGGCATCGCCACTGCGCCTCATCGGTCAGGGCGTGCACTCCGACGTGCACCGCATCGCGTTCTCGAGTGGCCCGGTGCCGGCCGTGTGCTGGGTCGGCTGCGACGGTGGCGTCTTCCGCTCCGATGCGGCCGGTGGTCCCGCCACCTTCTACGCGGCGAACACGGGCCTCGGCGTGATCGAGCCGGGTTACGTGGCATCGCACGCCACCAACGACGCCTACGTCGTCACGGGCACTCAGGACAACGGGACGTTGGGGCGCGCCGGCGACACGTTGTGGATCCCGCGCAACTTCGGCGACGGCGGCGGGGTGATGTTCCACCCGTCGCAGAGGGAGCGCTACATCCACCAGTTCACCAACGACGATTGGCGCCGTGACGACGACACCGCCATCAGCCCGCTGGTCAACAAGCCCGCCGCGCCGGCCGTCGACGCCGAGCAGTCGGCGTCGTCGTTCTACAGCGAGCCCGCGTTCGTGAACCGCCCAGCGTCGGGCGCGACGGCGGCCATCGACCGCCTCGCGGTGGGCACGAACCGCGTGTGGTACTCCGCCGACTTCGGCGCCACGTGGGCGACATTGCCGTCGAACACCAACCCGCGCGCGACCGCGGCGGTGAACTACGCCCTCGACGTGCAGTTCCCGGCCAGCGACGCCACCATCCTCGGCTGCCGGTGGATCACACCCGATCGTCTGCTGGCGATATCGCTGCGGGGAATCTGTCTCTACGTCGCGCCGGAGGACGCCGGCAACGCAACCGGGAAGTGGGCGGCGACGGTGATCGCATCGAAGCACAAGCCGAAGTGCTCGGCGGTGATGAAGGCAAACGACATCTCCTCGCCGTCCGACTTCCTGCCGCCGTTCGGCGCGTGGAACGACGTGGCCACTCACACCGCGCCGGCCGGTGGCGCGGCGGTGACCGATCCCGGCACGTTCTACGTTGCCGTGGCCGGCGACGAGACCGCCGAGGAGATGGACTCGGTGTGGTGGCACGACGGCGCGGCCAAGCAGTGGTACGCCACCGGGCTGCACGTCAAGGGCAACACCGATCCCCTTCGCACCGAGGCCCCCGCCTATGCGGTCATCGTCGACCCGGATCATGCCGACCTGGTGTACGTGGGCACCGCGGTCGGGGTCTGGCGTGGCGAGCTGACGGTGAACGGCACGACGCCGAGCTGGGTGTGGAAGCCGTTCGCCAACGGGTTGCCCGAGGCTGCGGTGCAGGACCTGTCGGTGTTCAAGCACACGAACGCCAACGGCGTCGTGGTGAAGCTTCTGCGCGCGGCCGTACAGGCGCGCGGGGTGTGGGAAGTGGACATCACCTCGACGACGTCGACGGTGAGCACGGTTCACGTGGCCACCACCTACCTCCGCGCTACCGGTAGCGACAGCCGCCGACGCGCACCGACCGACTTCACCGATCCGACCAAGGCCGCGGGCACCGTCGCGCTGAGCTGGCACGCCAGCCCCGACATCGTCATCCGCCCGGCGTCGGGCGCTATCTACAACCCGCCGGGCTTTCGCACCGGACCGCCCCGCCTGCCGCCGATCACCGCCTCGCCCGGTCCTGCACCCGATCTCGACGTATGGGCGATCCAGACCGCGCTGAAGGGCGCGGCCGCGGTGTCGAACCCGTTGCTGCGCGCCGACGGCCAATGGAGCCCGGCGTTCCAGCGCCAGGTGCACGCAACCCGTGTCGCACGCGGCCTAGCCGACCCGGTGGCGGCGACGATCGACCTCGCACTCTGGAACGCCGTCAAGGCCCACGCGTTCGACGATCCGTGGCCCGGCGAGCCGACCGAGGCCGATCTCGCCGAGGTGGTAGTGGCTCGCGCCTCGGCGAACCCGGCCGGTCTAGTCGACCCGCAGACGTTTCCGTCGATGGCCATCGGGAAGGTGAAGACACGAGTGCACGTGATGGTGCACCGTCGCGACCTCGCGGCGGCCGATCCCACAAACGTGTTCGTCGGGCTGTTCTTGCACGCCTTGCCGAAGAAGCCGGCCGACTGGCCGACGATGGCCGTGTCGGCCGGCGTGCGTACCGCGATGGAGCAGCTATTGCAGGGCCACGGCACCCCGCCGAACGGTTGGACGTTGCCAGACGGGTGGACGCTCGCGTCCAATGCACAGAAGGCGCGGTCGCCGTCGAAGCCCATCGACGCCTTTCACCCCCGACCGGTGACGTTCGACGTAAACCTCACCTCGCTCGACAAGAAGCAGGCGTGGATCATGCTGGCGGTTGTGCACCACGACGGGATCGACCCGGTGGTGCTGTCGGGCACCAACCTGTTCGACCTCGTAAGCATCAACCACCAGGTCGCGGCACGCAGCTTCGAGCTACGAACGAAGGTGTGACCAGGCGTGCAGCTCGGCATCGGCACACATGCCGGTGAGCAGGCCCGGGAAGACGAACCGGTGGAAGGGTGCACGCCACCGCGAGCCATCAGCCGAGCGGACGGTGGGAGCGAGGCGACGTCGCCTTCCACCCGACCCCGGCACCCTCGGCTGGCTCGGATGGGTATACGTCCGCTCTGGCGGCGGGGAAGGCGAGCCCGTAGCAGCGTGGCGTCGCTTCGGGAGGCTTGAGTGAGCGGACTTACCGTCGGACGAGGTGAGGCCCCATGCCAGTAGCTCTCAGCAACGGTCTGTTGGCATCTTCGGCCTGTCCGGTACCAAAGGCGATCGCGTTCATCGGGGCCGGCGTCGGCATCGCCATCGCCTCTTGGTTCTGATCGTGGTGTTCGCTTTGAACTCGCCACTCGGCCGTCACCACGTTCTCTTCCCCGGCGGCTGGGCGGCATGCGCGCTCCTCGCTGTCGTCACGGTGGTCGGCAGCCTGGCTGGAGATCGCACACTTTGCGAGCTGGGGATCACCGGGGTGGGCACTGTTGCATTGGCGACGCGCGCGTCGAGTTCTGGGGCTGCCGCGGAGTCGCGCCGCTGCGTCACCTGCGAGCCCGACTGATAGAGCCATCGCTCGCCGGGCTGGCACAGCAACGGCAGCTCCCCGAGGCGCGCCATCCACGTGTCGGGATCCGGCGTGTTCGCCGGTTGCGGAGGCCCGAAGCTTGCCAGCTGGCGCTCCTCGGCAGCGGTGACGATGGGCCACGGCTCGGCCGCCATGAACATGGCGCCTTGCCTCCCGAATCCCCGCGTGAACGTGAGCAGATCGCGCACCGTGATCGACCGTTCAGCGGCGACCGTCTCGTCGAGCGGGCCGTCGGGACGGCGCAGCACCCGACGGTTGGCGAACTCCGGAAGGAGCGCGTCCACCGCGTCGTCCAGGTGCAGCATCCTGTCATCGATCAGGGACAACACGACCGCCGCCGTCAGTCGCTTCGTGTTCGACGAGATCCGGAACAGGGTGTCACGAGCCATGGGGTGCCCGCCGACTGACATGACTCCCGCCGTGGCGACGTGCACCACGTCGCCACAAGCGACCGCGGCGACGACCCCGGGCGCATCACCGTTCTCGACGGCAGCGGCAACGATCTCGTCGATCCGACGAAACAGCCGATCGTCGAACCTGTCGCTGGTGCCCACCGCTCGAGCCTACTGAACAGCGCCCGACCGCGCGGCGGTGTCGACGCCGGGCTTGGTAATGCGGAGCGGCGCTGTCACGCTCGCTATCAGCCGTACCATCTACTGCGCGAAGTGCTCGCGCTGCGGTCAGGACACGACGATGCGATGGTCGCCTCGTTGGGTTGCGATGACTCCGCGAAGGTGTGCTCGTCGTGGCTACGAACGATGCGCGGTCGGCGTGAGAGGTCGCGTGCGGGCCGACGATGCGGTCGATCGGGTCTGCGCGTTGCGACTACCTGCGGGCGTCGGTCATCAGGTTCCGCGAACTAACGGGTGCGGCTGGCGGGGGTCGCGGTCCACCCGGCGACGCACACGTAGGCAGCGGTGATGATCAGCACGAGGGCACCGTCGGCGACGACGAACGTGGTGGCATCCTTGGAGCCGGCGAGGAATGTAGCTCCGCAGATCGGGAGCGCGATTTTAGTCGCGATCGTGTCGCCCGCCAGCAGCATGGGACCACCCGTCCGTCAGTGTGATGGGACCGGGTTGGGGGTGTCAGTGTCGGCTTGGTGATGATGCTCCGGGTTCGTTGTTGTCGTCAAGGTGGAGGCCGGGTCGTTGGCGGCGACGGTAGGACTCGCCGTCGATGACGAGTTCGTGGGCGTTGCTGTGGAGCCGGTCGATCGCTGATTGGGCGAGGAGCGGGTCGGCCATCTGGGCGAGCATCTCGCCTGGGTCCCTGTTCGACGTGAGGATCGTCGCGGCCCGGCGGTGGCGTTCCACGATGATCTCGTAGACCTCGGCGGTGTCGATGCCGTCCATGGCTTTGAGGGCGAAATCGTCCACGATGAGGACGTCCACGCGGAGGAGTTTGCGGACCTCGGTGTCGTGACTGTTGTCGAGCCGGCTGGCCTTCAACCGTTTCAGCATGGTGTCGGCGCGTTCGAAATGCACGCTTCGCCCACGCCTGACAGCGATGTGGCCGAGCGCGGTCGCGAGGAATGTAGCTCCGCAGATCGGGA
>JAYUAM010000241.1:0-2092 GCA_043741295.1 Acidimicrobiia bacterium | reverse complement strand
TCCTGGCCGGCGCTGGCCATCGTGGCCGTCGCGATGCCGTTCGCCTCGGCGCCCCTGTGGGGCCGGCAGTACGGCGCGAGCATCGTGGCCGCCGGCGCCGCCCTGTGGATCCTGCCGCCCGCGGTCTTCGCCGGTGCCGGCTATGTCGTGTACCGCGGGCTGGAGATCATGCTGGATCGCGTCGCCGGCACGGGGGGCAAGCGTCCGTCTGCCTGACCCTCTCGGCGTGGTTCGCCGGCCGTGCAGTTCGCGGGCCGCGAGGCCGTCAATGTCGGCGGCGTGATCGTCAGGCGGAGCGCTGGCCGAGCAGTTCGTTGCGCAGGGCGACGACCCCCGGCGCCGGCTCCCCGTCGCCCCAGTCGTCGTTCGTGATGACCCGCTCGTAGCTCTCGAACTCGGCGCGCACGCCGGCGTGGCTGCCGGCTCGATGCTGGGCCCGCATCCGCAGGCACACGAGCTCCTCGTGACCGGGCAAGGCGAGCAAGCCCTGGCCGGTCGCCCAGAGTGCGCCGCCGAGCGTCCCGACGGCGAGGTGGTGCTCGGCCAGTTCCGTCGCCGCCGACGTGACGAGGTGCGTGAGCGCCGACGGCACTCCTTCGGCATCGGGCCACAGATAGGCGACGCCGTCGAGCGGCGCACCACCGACCATCTCCAGGCCGAGGCTCAACGTCTCGATGGCGTCAGCCGGGGCCTGCCGGCGGGCGTGGGCGAGCCGGGCGGCGAGCAACTCGGCGTCGGACACCACGAGCGGGTGGAGCGGCAGTCGCTCCCCGCCGGAACGGCCGATCCACTCCTCGCCGTTCGGCGGATCGACGAGCCGGGCGAGGGCGCGGCGGGCGTCGGACACGACGTTCAGGAAGGTGGCGTCGCGCACGTCGGTCTGCCAGAGCGCCGTGCGGGCGTTCATCCGGTTGGGGTTACCTCGATGCTGAGCGAGCCATACGACAAGCTCGAGCGCCTTGGCCCGCTCGAACGGGACCGGCGCCCCAGCCCCGTCGACCACCCCGACCGGACCGAGAACGCGGACGAGCAATGACCATGGTCGCTCGACGTACGCGCCGCCGACGCCGGTGGCGCCGGCTGGAGTCGACCCGACCGCTGCTCGCCCGGCCGGCGCGTGCTCGTCCTGCGCGCCACCTGGCGAAGCTGACCGGGCGGAGATCCGGAGCCCGGCGTGGCCCGGATCGGCGGCGGGATCGGCGGCGGGATCGGCGGCGGGAGAGTCGCCCGAGGTCGAGCCGTTCGCCAGCTCGGCGTCGGCCAGGGCGGGTCCGGCGTCGACATCGGCGTCGGCCAACAGTGCGCCGAGGTCGGCGAGCTCGTCAGCGGCGAGGCCGATCGCCTGGAGCTCGAGGCCGAGTGGGTCGAGCCGCCAGCGACCAGGCGCGGTGGCGGTGAGATGCCAGCTGGCGCCGGGCAGCGGGCGGTCGGTGATCACCGCTGCGCCGCCGCCGGCCGCCAGGTCGTCGAGCTCGGTGAGCTGGGCCCGATCGAGATTGGAGCGGACGACGACGACGACCGCCGGTTCCCACGGCTCCTCGCGGCGGCTGGCGCGCAGCGTGAAGGTGCCGGGGAGTGCACTGGCCACGAGCTGGCGGCGCGTCGCGTCGACCAGGCGGTTCGCGAGTTGGATCGCCTCGCCCGTGGAGGCGGTGGTGTGTACGCGGCGCTGCTCGGTGAAGCCGTAGCAGTCGACGCCGCACGTCACGAGGTCGACGACATCGGCAAGTGGCGACAGCGCGAGGGAGGCGATGAGGGCGCGGGCGACGGCAGTGACGACGGCCGGCGAACCGTCGAGCACGATGGCGCCGGCTGCCTCGAGGTCGATGTACACCTCGTCGGGACCGGCGCGACCGAGGAGGACCAGTGCCGGGCAGGGAGACGGCACACCGCGCGCCGCGGCGGCGAGCACCGGGAGCGGTGCCGCGGTCGGGAGCACGAGGCAGCGGGCATCGGCCCCGATCGTCCATGGCGACGGCGGCGCCCCGGCGAGGGCGGCCGTGAGCCACACCTCGATCTCGCCGCCGGCCCGGCGGATGACGAGCTGGGGTCGCCCGGCGGACGGATCGACCCCAGCGGCGAGGGCGCGCAA
>JAYUAM010000240.1:0-2092 GCA_043741295.1 Acidimicrobiia bacterium | reverse complement strand
GAACACGGTGACCGACTCAGTGTCCGGCTCGTCCTGCGACAGGGTCTGACCGCTCGTGCCGTAGTGGCGCGTGCCGCTGCGGCCCGCTTCCAACTCGGCGAGCGAATCACGACCGACGACGCGGTCGAGCTCGGGGTCGCCGAGCGAACCTTCGGCACCGGTCGGGCGCACGAGGAGCTTTGCCCCGTTGTTCGGCCCGGCGACGACGGTGGCAAGGGCGATCGGTTCGGCGTTGCGCAGCGCGTCGCGCAGGTGCTCGTAGATGCTCATGAGGTCGGCGGTCGACTACCAGTCGAGGGGCTCGACGTACACGTGCAGAATGCCGCCGCACGTGAGGCCGACCGCGAAGGCTTCGTCGTCCGAGTAGCCGAACGTGACGACACCACGCTCGTGCGCGCCCGAAAGGACGGCCAACGCTTCGCTGACGACGGCACCCTCGACGCAACCGCCCGACACCGACCCGGCGACCTCGCCATCCTCCGACACGGCCATCGTCGCACCGGGATCACGGGGCCCCGAACCTTCGACGCCTACGACGCGGGCCACGGCGACGCGCTTGCCGGCGCCGCGCCAACGCTCGATCTCGGAGAGGACTTCCAGCACCCCACCAGTCTGCCAGCAGTAGTCAGCAATTGACTACTCATCCCTGGTGCTCACGGGCGGCCGCCTTCGGCGGCCCGGCGCTCGCCTGCCGTGCTCGGCGCTCGCTTCGCTCGGCGCTCGCCCAAACTCAGGCCTGCTGGCGACTCGCCGCGGCCCGCCCGCGCGGTCCCCGACTTCGCGGCTACGCGGAGATGACCCTGCAGAGCTCTTCTACGGCGTCGAGGTTGTGGCCTTCGACGAAGGCGTCGACGTGGGGAAGGGCGGCGGCCATGCCGCGTGCAAGGGGCGCGTAGCCGGGCGAGGCCTTCAGCGGGTTCACCCACACGAGCTTGTGGGTGATGCGGTGCAGGCGGGCCATCTGGTCGCCGAGCACGGCAGGGTCGCCGCGGTCCCAACCGTCCGAGAGCACGACGACGATGGCCCCGCGGGCCATGCCCCGCACGGCCCACTGGTCGTTGAAGATGCGCAAACCTTCGCCGAGGCGCGTGCCGCCGGCCCAGTCGTGCACGGTCTCGGCCGCCTTGCGCAGGGCGAGGTCGGGGTCGCGGCTCGAAAGCTCGCGCGTAACCCGGGTCAAGCGGGTGCCTAGCGCGAATGCCTCCACCTTCTGGCGGCCGGCCACCGCGGCCTGCACGAACCGCAGCAGGGCGCGGGCGTACGGCTCCATCGAGCCCGATACATCGAGCACGAGCACGAGCCGGCGCGGCCGCTCGTCCGGCGCCAGGTATCGCCGCCGCATTGGCTCGCCGCCGGCCCGTAGCGCGGCGCGCACGGTGCGCCGCAGGTCGGGGCGACCGCGGTCGGCCTTCGTCGGCACGAGCCGGCGGCTCCGGCGTCGGCTGCCGACGAACCGCAGCCGGGCCATCAGCTCGTGCGCCTCCGCCAACTCGGTGTCGTCGTAGTCGGCGAAGTCCTTCTCGCGCAGCACATCTACCGCCGAGAAGCGCAAGTGGATCGTCGGCTCGTCGTTCTCGTCGGCCGGCTCGTCGTCGTCCTCGTCGTCCTCGTCGTCGCTGTCGACGGTGATCGTGATGTGCTCGGGCTCGGCCTCCACCACAGAGCCGAGCGGCGTGCGCCACTCCCAGAACACGGCGAACGCCCGGTCGTACAGCGGCAGGTCCTCGGGCTTGCGCACGAGCGTCGAGCGTCCGGCCCAGTACACGGCGTTGCGCTCATCGATGCCGACGAGGTCGAGGGCCTGGGCGAACGAGAGCATCGTGTCGAGCGGCACCCGCAGCCCCGCGCCGCGTAGGAGCCGACCGAACGTGACGGCGACGCGCTCGGCCGGGTTCGTCGGCGAGTCGGTAGGGAACGCACGGGGTGGTGCAAGCGGGCGGGCCATCGTGTCGAACCGTTCGCGATCGCAGACTCAGACGGGCGGGAGCAGCCCGCGCTCGACGGCCTGGCGCACGAGATCGCCGATGCCGTGCGTCTCGACGCGCGTCGCGTCCTCGCGGTACTTCAGCACCGCGCCGAGCGTCGCGGTCAC
>JAYUAM010000239.1:0-5088 GCA_043741295.1 Acidimicrobiia bacterium | reverse complement strand
CTGGCGGTGCGAGCAGGGCGACTTCGTGTTCTCCTGCGGACCGCGCTCGCGCAAGGCCCGCAACATCGACGAAAACCCGCAGGCCTGCGTCACCATCGACGACACCGTCGAGTGCGTGTCGGTCGAGGGTCAGGCCACCGAGCTGACCGACCCGGCCGAGCGGTCGGCGGCGATCGACGCCTACGTCACGAAGTACGCCGAGCCCGACGGCCGAGACCAGATGGCCGGGTTCGTCGGCGCCCACCGCATCGTCGTCCTTCGGCCCGAACGGGCGTTCGCGGTGATCGAGCGCGAGGAGGACTTCTCGGCCCGGGCCACCCGCTGGACCTGGTGATCGGGGTCCGATCCTCAACATCGAATCGGCGCGGCCGATGTGACCTGGTGTGAGCACCACGCTGGCCCAGACGACCACGCCCACGGTGCCGGGGGCCGAGCGCCCCAGCCTCGCCTCGTCGGTGGGAGCGGCGCTCGTCGGCAACCTCGACACGGTGCTGCGGGGCAAGCACGACGTCGTCCGTCGCGCGGTGGCCTGCATCCTCTCCGGCGGACACCTCCTGCTCGAAGACGTGCCCGGCCAGGGCAAGACGCTGCTCGCCAAGGCCATCGCCCGCTCCATCGGTGGCGTGTTCCGCCGCGTGCAGGGCACGGCCGACCTCCTCCCGAGCGAGCTCACCGGCGTGTCCGTGTACCAGCCCGGCACGGCTACCTGGGAGTTCCGGCCCGGCCCGTTGTTCGCCAACGTCGTGCTCGTCGACGAGCTCAACCGGGCGACCCCCCGGGCCCAGTCGGCATTGCTCGAAGCGATGGAGGAACGCCAGATCACGGTCGACGGGGTGACGTACCGGCTGGCCCCGCCGTTCGTCGTCGTCGCGACCCAGAACCCGATCGACCATGCCGGCACGTTCCCGCTCGTCGAAGGCCAGCGTGATCGCTTCGCCCTCGTGCTCGAACTGGGTCATCCCGGGCCCGACGCCGAACGTGAACTGCTGCTTGGCCGTGGTGGCAACGACGCGCTCGCCACGCTCGGCGCCGTCGTCGACCCGGTCACGTTCGCCCGGGCTCAGGCCGCGGTGCGCAGCGTTGCGGTCGCCCCGGCGATCGCCGACTACGTCGTGCGCATCGGCGCCGCCACCCGCGCCCACCCGTCGATCAACCTCGGGCAGAGCCCGCGCGCCAGCCTCGCTTTGCTGCACTGTGCGCAGGCGTGGGCCGCGCTCGACGGGCGCGAGTACGTGGTGCCCGACGACGTGAAGACGCTTGCCCCCGCCGCCCTCGCCCATCGCCTGCGCGGTGCCGGCGATCTCGCCGCTACCGCAGCGCTCGTCGGTGACCTGCTCCGCCAGGTTCCCGTCCCCCACGGCTGACCTGTGAGCCCGGCCGCCCGCGCTGCCGACCGCGTGCGGTCGATCCCGCGCCCCGGTCTGCCCCGACGCTCGGCGATCGTCGTCGCCCTGCTGACGGCGGCGTTCGTCGGGATCAGCACGACCACCGGCACCGGTTGGCCGATCGTGCTCGTGTCGCTGCTCGTCGGCGCGCTCGTCGCCGGGTTCGTGCTTCCGCCGATGTGGCTGATGCGCGTGAGTGCGAGCGTCGAGGTGCCGGCCGATGTCACCATCGGGGTGCCGTACCGGGTGCGGTTCGACACGGCGCACGGACACGGCGTGGCGATGAACGTCGCCGCGCTCGGTGCCGGCTGGTTGCAGATCGCCTCGGGCGAGATCACGCTCACGCCATCGACGCGCGGTGTGGTCGACGAGCTCGTCGTCGACTTCTGGTCCACGGCGCCGCTCGGCCTGTGGACGTGGCGCCGGCGCGACACGATTGCCCTCACGGCGCCGATGCACGTCGCCCCGGCGATCGGTGCGGTCGATCTCGTGGAGCTGCGTCAATTGCACGGTGCCGGGCAGGACCTGCCGCGCGGCGTGCGTACGTACATGCCGGGCGACGACCGTCGCCGCGTCCACTGGATGGCCACCGCCCGCGAGGGCGAGCTGATGATCCGCGAGCTGGAGACGACGGCCGGGCGCCGCGTCACGATCGTCGGCGGGCTCGGCGTCGACTCGCGCGTCGAGGAGCGGGCGTCGTGGCTCCACGGTGCCGGTCTCGCGGCGCTCGGGATGGGCTTGGAGGTCGACCTGGTGACACTGGAACGAACTGGGCCGGTGTCCGCCTCGGTCACGTCGGGGCGCGATCTCGGCCGGCGGCTGGCCCGGGCTGTGGCGGGCGGTGTGCCCTCGCCCGGACCCGGCTCACCGACGGTCGACGTGATCGACGTCGCCGACCACATCGGCCGGGACGGTTCCGACCACATCGGTCGCTCTCGGTCCCGGTCGACCGCACCCAAGGCTCGACGGCAGGCCGGACGACGGCAGGCCGGACGACGGCAGGCCGGACGATGACCGGGCTCGTCGAGCGCCTACGCACGGCGAACGCCCGCGGCGCGCCCGAGGACTCGGTGCCGTTGCGGCTCGCCGTCGGCATGGCCGCGGTCGTGGCCGCCCACGCCGTCGGCCAGCAGGGCGTGGGCACGTCGACGCAGCACCTGGTCGTGCTCATCGGCCTGCCCGCCGCCCACCTGTTCAGCTACCGCACCCGCCGGTGGGGTGGCCTGTGGTTGAAGCTGCTCATCGCCGCCGGACTGCTCGCCGCGCTCGCCCAGTTCATCGGCGCGATGACCCAGCTGAACGGCAACGCCGCGGCCGTGCAGGTTCCGTTGGCCGAGATGTTCCTGTGGACGACGTTGCTGCATTCGCTCGACCTGCCGGCGCGACGCGACCTCGGGTTCTCGCTCGTGTCGAGCCTGGTGCTCGTCGGTACCGCCGGCACGCTCGCCGTGTCGCTCACGTTCGCCCTCGATCTCGTGGGCTGGCTCGTGGCGGCGGCGATCGCCCTGGTGCTGATGCACACGAGCGAGATCGACGCGCTGCCGCGCCCGCAGAGCACGCATCACCGGGCGAGCGGGCACCAGCACGCCGGCGCGTCGACGACGAGGTCAGCGGGCCGTTCGCATGCCCGGCGCGGCGGCGACCTGCGGGCGATCGTCGCGGTGATCGTCGTCGTCGGCGTGATCGGTGCCGGCGCCTTCGCCGTCATCCCGGCCGCCGGCAGCGCTCGCGCGTTCACCTTCCCGCTCTCGCTGCCGGATGTGCAACGACCCGGAGGTGACCCTGGCGGGCTGGTCAACCCGTCGCTCGGCGATGCCGACCCCGCCCGGGTGGATGGCAGCGCCGTGTCGGCGGGAACGCCCGGCGTCGGCTCGGGTGCACGATCTAGCTTCGGCTACTTCGGGTTCGCCAACCGCATGGACACCTCGGTCCGCGGTCGTCCGGACGACAGCCTTGTCATGCGTGTGCGTGCGTCGGCTCCGGCGTTCTGGCGCGGGCAGTCGTTCGACAAGTGGGACGGCCGGTCCTGGACCTCGACGTTGGCGAAGCCGACCACCGTGTCGACGTCCCACATGCCGTTGACGGTCGGCCCGAACGAGCCGTCGCTCGGTCTCAGCAGCGAACGCTTCGTGCAGACCTACTACATCGAAAAGCCCGGCCCGAACATGATCTTCGCCGCCACGGTGGCGAGCGAGCTCTACTTCGCCGACCCGACCGTCTACCGGTTGCCCGACGGCTCGTTACGGGCCGGTGTGCTCCTCGACAAGGGCGCCGTGTACACGGTCGTGAGCTATCCGCCGTCGACGTCGGAGGCGACCCTCGACGCCTACCGCACCGGCTCGCCGACGAAGGGCCTCCCGGCAGCTGACGTCGCGCGCTACACCGAGCTCCCACCCTCGACCACGAGCAGGGTGCGCGAGCTCGCCCGCCAGACCACCGCCGCCGCGCCGTCGACGATCGAGAAGGTGCGTGCCCTCGAGTCCTGGCTGGGTGCGAACACGCAGTACTCGCTCGACATTCCGCCGCTGCCCGCCGGCAAGGACGCCGTCGACCACTTCCTGTTCGACGAGAAGGTCGGCTTCTGCGAGCAGATCGGCTCCAGCCTCGTCGTGATGCTCCGGGCGCTCGGCATCCCGGCTCGGCTGGCGGTCGGCTACGTGCCCGGCGAGCGCAACCCGTTCACCGGGCTCTACGAGGTGCGGGCGTCCGATGCGCACTCGTGGGCCGAGGTCTGGTTCCCCCAGGCCGGGTGGCTCTCGTTCGACCCGACGGCGAAGGTGCCCTTCGCTCCGGGAGCCGACCGGGCGCGCTCAGCCGGCTCGGGCTCGCTCGGCTTCCTCGGCCGCCGCATCCCGTCGCTCCCGTCGTGGGCCCGTCCGGCGGCGGGTGTGCTCGCCGGTCTCGGGCTCGTGGTGAGTGCGGTAGCCGGTGCGAACCGGGTCCGGCGCCGGCGCCGAGCTCGGGCCGCGCGCACGTGGGCCGAGCGATGGGTCGAGCAGCTCGAACGCGCCGGTGGCCGTCGGGGCCGGGTCCGCTCCGTCGACGAGTCGGCCCGCGCCTACGTCGCCGCCCTCGGTCTGGAGGACGACCCGGCCTGGCACGCGGCGGTGGTCACCGTCGAACGCGAAGCCTTCGGCCCGGGCACCGACGAGCGGGCTCGCGCCGCGGCCGACGCCCTCGTGTCGACGCTGCGCGACTGAGGCCTGCATATTGCGAGCCTCGACGGCTCGCCTGACGGCGCGGCGCGACTGAGGCGCCGCTACAACGGGACGATGCGCGACGTGTAGCGGTTGACGGCCGGCGGGCAGTGCGGGTCGTCGTCGGCGCCGACGAGATCGAGGTCGATCACCAGCTCGCCCGCCACCTCGGGCACGATCATCGACAGCGTGCCGACGCGCACGCACGCGTCGGCCTCCACCGCGCCGCCCCATCGCCAACCGTGGCTGCCGCCGGGCCAGCGGGCGACGGCGCGCACCTCGACCGTGTCGAGCCGGTGGCGGAGGTCGCTCACGACATGCACGTCGAGCGCCAACGCGTGGCCCGGCGCGAGCTGCGCCGGCGGTCGCTCAGCCACCACGATCACCGGCCGGCAGGCGTCGACCAGCGCTTGGTACGCGGCCTTCGCGGCCCGGTCGTGGCCGAGCAGGCTCCACGAGATCGCCGGGTGGGCGTCGGCGAGCAGGAACACGGCGAACCCGCCGGC
>JAYUAM010000238.1:0-5092 GCA_043741295.1 Acidimicrobiia bacterium | reverse complement strand
GCCGGAGGGGTGAACGGCGAGCGGGTGATCGTCGTTCGCCACGAGGAAGGTCCGGACATCGCGGCGACGATCACGCGCCTCAACTCGATGATCTCCGACGACCACGTCGATGCCGTCGTCGGGCCGGCATCGTCGCGTTCGGCGCTCGCTGCGATCGACGTCGCCAACCGCAACGAGGTAGCCGTCTGCTCACCGACCGCCCGCACGTTGACCTTGTCGGCCTACCCGAACAACCGGTACTTCTTCCGTACGATGCCATCCGACGAGCTCGAAGCCAAGGCGTTGGCCCGAGCCCTCGTGCTCGCCGGCCTGCCCGACACGACGGTGCTGTACTCGGACGACGAGTACGGCCTGGCGATGGCCGGCACGGTGCGCGCGGCGTTGTCCGGCAGCCTGACCGTGCGGCCCGTCGCCTACCGGACCGGAGCCACCGATGAGAGCGCTGCGGTGCGCGACGCGCTGTCGGGGAACCCGAGCACGCTCGTGGTCATCGGGGGTTCGGACGACGGGGCCCGCATCCTCGCCCAGCTGACGAAGGAGGAGTCGAACGGGCGCCGCATCCCCACGTTCGTCACCGACGCGATGCTGCGTACCGATCTCATCGACAAGGTCGCTCCCGGGCGGCCAGACGGGCTGGTGAACGTCAAGGGGGTTGCGCCGTCGGCGACACCGCTCGATCCCGCGTTCACCGCACGACTCGGGTCGAGCGCGGTGGGTACGAACTTCGCCGCCTATGCCTACGACTGCGTGAACCTCATCGCGCTTGCCGCGCAGAACGTCAAAGCAGTCGACCCCCGGGTGTTCGCCCCGATCGTCGCCGATGTCAGCCAGATCGGCTCACCGTGCGACTCGTACGCGTCCTGTGCCGAGCTGATCGCCAGCAACCGGAACATCGACCTGCAGGGTGAGTCCGGCGCGCTCGATCTGCGGGCGAACGGGGACGTCGGTTCCGGTCGTTTCGACGTGTTCACCTTCGACAGCTCCGGGCGTGACGTCTTCGACTCCACTATCTCGATCGGCGCCGACGGCCGCTGACGGCCTGCGGCGACCAGCCGATTCCGTCGGCCGATGTGTCTCAGCCGGCGAGCGTGCCGAGGAGGTCCTCGGCGGCGGTGACCATGCCCACGTAGAACGGACCGAACTCGGCGTACAACGCCGACGCCGTGTCGAAGCGCATCGTGTAGACGACCTCCTTGAGGTCGTCGGGCTTCTGGGCGAACAGCGTGACGCCCCACTCGAAGCCATCGAGCCCGGTGGAGCCGGTGATCAGCTGCGTGACCCGACCGGCGAACTTGCGGCCCGATGCCCCGTGCTCGTGCATCAGCTCGCGCCGGTCGTCGTACGGCAACGTGAACCAGTTGTTCGTCGCCTCGCGCCGCTTCGACATCGGGTAGAAGCACCAGGCCGGCATGTCGACCGGCGGCAGCTGCGGGTAGAGCCGGGGGCGCAGCATCTCGTCTGGCATGCCCTTGGCGTACTCGCTGACCTCGGTGAGCGACACGTACGAGTCGACGACGGCGAAGCCAGCCGCCTGCACCGCCGACTGGAACCGCCGCAACCGGCGCAGGTCGGGGCCGAGCACCATCAACGCGACATCGGCCTTGTGGCCGAGCATCGACACGCACACCACCTGATGGCCGTCGTCCTGGCTCGCCTTGACGGCCGCAAGGAACGCCTCGCCGTCGAGTCGCGAGGTCGGCTGGCAGAACAGGTGGAGGACTCCCCACCCGGCGGTCGGGGTGACAGCTTCGGTCATGGGTCCACGCTACCGGTGTGTCGGTGCCGGCGTCCCACCAGGCGGCGTGGCCTGCCCATGGTGCGCGTCACCCGTGAGGCAAGCTGGCGGCGTGGACCGCCAGCAGTACGTCATCCTGCCGAGCCGCGGCCTGCGCTCCGAGGGGACGGCGGCCGGGGCTCGGCGCTACCTCGCGGGCCTCGCCCCCCGTCCACCGACCGCGGTCGCCCCTCGTCTACCGCAGAGGTCCGCCCGACCGGAGCGCCCGACCGGCGTCCTCCGCACCCACGGCCGCGCCGGCGACCTGCGAGTGATCGACGCCATCGGCGTCGACGGCGCCCGACTCGTCGAAGCGACCCCCGCCACGATCGCCGCTCTCCGGGCCGCGCAACCTGGTCTCGTGATCACGCGCCTGCGCTACTACCGCGCGGCCAGCTGGCAGACCGAGATCGTCGACCGGCTGGCCAAGCTCCGCACGACCACCGGCGTGGTCGAGGTGATCGTCCGGACGCGAGGAAGCGGCCATCCGGTGGCCGGCGCCGAGGTCATCGGCATCGTGGACGTCGCCAACAGCGTCGGCGCCCTCGGCCGGACGAACGCTGCCGGCCGGGCCCGGCTGCGGCTCGGCACGGCGACGCGCATCGAGCAGCTCATGGTGTTCGCCGACCGGGGCCACTGGAGCCTGTTGCGGCGCAACGTCGAGCTCTCCGGCGCCGACGGTCGGGTCGAGATCGGTCTGCGCCCGCTCACGCCCGACGCGACCGATGTGGTGACCGCAATGGTTCGGCCCTCGCGCCAGCATGACGGCGCGGGCGTGCGCGTCGCCGTGGTCGACACGGGCATCTCGCTGTCGCATCCCGATCTGGCGGTCGTCGGCGGCCTGAACTCCGTGGTCGGCGAGCACAGCGACGACTTCGGCGACAACGGCGACAGCCACGGCACGCACGTCGCCGGCATCATCGCCGCCACCGGCAACGACGGCGACGGGCGGTCGGGCATCGCTCCGGCCGCCGCGCTCTACAGCTACCGCGTGTTCGGCCGCAAGGGCGCGGTGGCGAGCAGCTTCGCCATCGCCAAGGCGATCGACGCCGCCGTGGGCCAGGGCTGTGATCTCGTCAACCTCTCGCTCGGCGGCGGCGACGCCGACCCCGTGCTGCGCGCCGCCATCGGCGACGCCCGCGCCGCTGGCACCGTCGTCGTCACCGCCGCCGGCAACGACAGCCGTGGCATTGTCGGCTTCCCGGCGGCCGAGCCGATCGCCGTTGCCGTGTCGGCGCTCGGGCGCAAGGGGACCTACCCGCGCGACTCGACCGCCGTACTCGACCAGCTCGGGCCCTACGGCGCCGACCGGGCCGACTACGTCGCTGCCTTCTCCAACGTCGGCCCGGAGATCGACATGATCGGGCCGGGCGTGGCCGTCGTGTCCACGGTGCCCGGCGGCTACGGCGAGATGAGTGGCACGTCGATGGCCTGCCCGGCGGTCACCGGTCTCGCCGCCCGCCTGATCGCCCGGAACCCGAAGCTGTTGCGGGCGCCACGCGACCAGGCCCGGTCCGACGAGATCATCAGACGTTTGCTTGCGAGCGGGCGCTCGCTAGGCTTCCCCGCAGAGTTCGAAGGTCGAGGGTTACCCGGCGCGTGAGCGTCGGTGCCCGAGCGCCGACGCGAGCAAGAGGACAAGCGTGAGTCGGTACATCCTGCGTTACACGGGCAGCGGCCCGGCACCGGTCGGCGATCTCGCCGCGGTGCGGCGCGCGGGTGTATCGGTCGTCGACGAAGGGGCCCGCATGCTCCTGGTCGAGGCGGCGCCGGCCGTGGTCGACGAAGTCGTCCACGAGCTCGCCCACTGGGTCGCCTCGCCCGAACAGACGGTGCCGCGGCCGCGCACGCGTCCGTCGGTCGCCGACCGCCTGCACGCCTGAACCTCGCGGCGGCGGGCGACCGCCGTCAGGCCGGTGAGTACTCGTTCGCCGCGCCATCGCGCAGGAAGCCGACGAGGCGGATGCCCCCCGCTCGCGCGGTGTCGACGGCGAGCGCGGTCGGCGCGCTGACGGCGACCATCGTGTCGAACCCGGCGGCCCACGCCTTCTGCACCAGCTCGAAGCTCGCCCGACCGCTGACGAACAGGCCGAGTCCGGTGGCCGGGAGCCGACCGTCGAGCAGCAACCGGCCGACGACCTTGTCGACCGCGTTGTGACGGCCGACGTCCTCGCGCACGACGAGCGGTCGGCCCGCCGCATCGAAGGCCGCCGCCGCGTGCACCGCGCCGGTGAGGCCGAACAGCTCCTGAGCGGCGCGCACCGCGTCGGGCACGGCGAGCAGCACCGACAGGGGGATCGGCTGGTCGGTGGCGGGCAGCGGGTGCAGGCGGGTACGCAACTCGGTGAGCGACTCGCTCCCGCACAACCCGCACGACGAGGTGGCCGTCGTCAGTCGGGGGACGGCCGGGGGCGCCAGGCCACCGGTGTCGACGGTGACCACGTTGAACGCTGTCTCGGCCGCACCACCGGTGGCGCAGTAGCGCACGGTGGTCACCGGGGCGCCGGCCAGCAGCCCCTCGGTGAAGCACCATCCGGCGGCGAGCTCGTAGTCGTGGCCGGGCGTGCGCATCGTGGTGGCCACCAGGTCACCGTCGAGCCGGATCTGCATCGGCTCCTCGACGATGAGCGGATCAGGTCGCCGCCGGGACGTGCCGTCGGCCGCGTGCCGGCGCACCAGCACCGTGACGCTGCGACCTCGGCTCGACCCGCTGGACATGGCCGACAACGCTACCGGGCCTTACCTCGACCCGACCGGCCCGTGGCCGATGCCGGCCGGGGACGACCACCGGAGCCGAACTCGCGGCGCTCAGGTGACCCGATGCAGCTCGGCGGCGAGGTGGTGGGTCAGCTCCAACCCTACGGCCGCCATCGCCACCGTGTAGCGCAGCGTGTCGCCATCGAGCTCGAAGCGGCGCGTCAGTCGGCTCACCGACTTCGCCGTCGGCGTCGCCACCAACGCTCCGCCGGCGACATCGGTGCCGACGTCGAGCACCCGACCGTCCCACGTCCCGACTTCGATCTCCGCGAAGCCGGATGGGTGGGCGAGCAGCAGTTCGACGACGGAGCCACCGCCCGGGCAGCGCAGGTAGCCGGTCTCGGCGTGCAGCGGGAACCGGTCCGCCGGACGCCACGTGCGCTGCCCGTAGACCAGGAAGGGCTTGCCGACGTGACCGACGCTGACCTCTTCGTCGTAGTCGAACGATGCGATGGTGGGGTATTCACCGCGGCCGGCGCCGCGCCACGTGCCGAGCAGCGCGGCGAAGCCCGAGACGTCGGCGTGCAACGGCGGACCGCCACTCACCGCCCGACTCCTTCC
>JAYUAM010000237.1:0-2107 GCA_043741295.1 Acidimicrobiia bacterium | reverse complement strand
CGCGCCCGGACCAGCTCCAGACCCTCGCCGAGGTGATCAGCAAGTTCGTGTTCTCGGCCATCGCCGCCGCCGGGCTCATGGCCGCCGCCGGCGTCGCCAACCCCGAGTCGGTGAAGCCGATCCCGGGCCGCCTCATCGCCTACTTCCCGAAGGTCCTCGTGGCCGGCGCGCTGATCATCGTCGGCAACGTCGCTGGCACCGTCGTCGGGCTGGCGGCCGGCCGCGCGGCGCTGAAGGCCACCGGAGCGCCGCGGCCGTCGCTCGAACGCATCGTGCGCTCGGTGATCATGGGTCTCGCGGTCGTGATCGCCGTCGGCCAGCTCGGCGTCGACACCCGCATCGTGCAGCTGCTGCTGAGCGGCATCGTGTACTCGTTCGCTGCTGCTGCCGCGCTGCTCGTCGGGCTCGGTGGCCGTGAGGTCGCCCGTCACCTTGCGGCCGGCCGCGCCGTGCGCAGCACGCTTCGACCCGGCGACGTCGTCGAGGTCGCCGGCGTGAGCGGCACGGTCAAGGTGGTGCGACCCACATCGGTGGAACTGGAGCAGGCCGACGGTGGCGTGCTGGTCGTGCCGCACGGGCGGGCGATCGAGGCGATCATGACGGTGCGCCGCGCGCCCACGGCCGGGCCCGACGCCAGCCGCGCCTGAGCGTCGCCCGGCCGGGGCGCGCGCAGGTCAGCTCCCGGTCGACGCTGGAGTCGGCTCGGCGAGCTGTCCGTGGCGACGCAGTGTCGCGGTGACGCGCAGGTAGGCGACGCCCCACACGAACGCGATGGCGGCGAGCACGAGCAGCGTCGGTCCGGCGCCGATGGTGTGTTCGAGCACGCCACCGAGGAGGAAGCTCGTGCTCATCGTGAACGTGACGATCGCGAAGTCGGCGGCCATGATCCGTCCGCGAAATGCGTCGGGTGTGGCGATCGTCAGGCCGAGGGTGGACAGCGTCCACTGCGCGCCGCCGCCGAGGTGGGCGATGGCGACGAACACGGCAGCCACGGCAAGCGTCGGTGCCCACGCCACACCGCCGTAGGCGAGCGCGAAGACGATGCCCGAGAGCGCGCAGGTGCGCAGGATGCCGGCGACATCGCGGCGCCCGAGGCGGGCCGCGAGCAACGGGCCGAACACGACCCCGATGCCGCGTGCGGCGAGAAGCACGCCGGTGGCCCCGTCGCCGCCATGGAAGCGCGTGACGGCCAGGACCGTGAGCACGCCCACGACCCCGGCCGACAACCCGAAGCCGCCCTTCGAGCAGAGCAGCGCGAGCAGGGTGTGATCGCGCCGGGCGAGGCCGAGGGCGGCGCGGGTGTCGGCCACCGGACGCAGCGGGGGGCGACGCGAGGTGCCGGAGACGGCGGCACTCGTCGGGCGGCGGATGAGGGCGATGAGCGCGGCGGCGATCACGAAGCTGAGCGCGTCGGCGACGAAGGACGCGTTGCGTCCGAACGCGCTGGTGAACGCGGCGCCGAGCGATGCACCGACGGCGAGCATGATCCCCCACGTGGAGCCGAGGGCGGCGGCCGCCCGTGGAAGATCCTCGGCGTCGACGAGGTTGGCGACCGACGCCTGCGCCGCTGGCCCGAAGAACGCGCTGAGCGCGGTGATGAGACTCATCGCCCCGTACGCGACCCAGAGCCGCCCGCCGATGAGCAGCAGGGCGAGCGCGGCGAAGGCCTGCAGGCTGCTCGCCGCCACCATCACCTTGCGTCGGTCGAACCGGTCGGCAACGGGTCCGGCCCACACGGTCATGGCAAAGGCGGGCAGGCTCTGGGCGACGAAGACGAGGCTCTTGGCCAGCCCCGAGTCGTGGCTGAGGTCGCCGACGATGCCGAGCAGGGCGACGGTGCCGAACCAGTCGCCGCCGAGCGAGACCACCTGGGCAGAAAACAGAAGCCGGAAGTCACGGTTCTCGCGCAGCAGTTGCCGCGTCGTCCGCCCGGCCGCCGGAACGTCGGCGGGTTCGGTTCCCGGGCTCAGGCCGGTTGCGGGCTCCACCATCAGCGCGGTCGGCGGGCGTGGGCGTCGAGCACAACGGCGAGCGCGCCGGTGAGCCGGCGGGCGGTCGGCAGGTCGAGGTACTCGTTCGGTCCATGGGCGTTGTTGCCCGGGCCGAG
>JAYUAM010000236.1:0-11845 GCA_043741295.1 Acidimicrobiia bacterium | reverse complement strand
CGCTCGTCAACGCGATCTGCGGCGAGAAGGTGTCGATCGTGTCCGACAAGCCGCAGACCACGCGTCACCAGGTGCGCGGCATCTTCAACGAAGGCGACGCCCAGATCGTCTTCGTCGACACGCCTGGCCTGCACAAGCCCGTGAGCGCGCTCGGCGAACGGCTCAACACCACGGCACAGGGCGCGCTCGCAGATGTCGACCTGGTCTGCTTCGTGATCGACGCCACGAAGCCGTTCGGGCGCGGTGACCGCTGGGTGGCCGAGCGGCTCCCGCCCTCGCCCGTCGTGATCGTGAACAAGGCTGATCGTGCCTCGCGCCAGCAGATGCTGCACCAGCTGTCGGCGGTCGGCGATGCGTTGCCGGGCGCCGACGCCTTCTTCCCGGTTTCCGCTCTCGACGGATCGGGTATCGAAGCGCTCGTCGACCATCTGTTGAGCCGGGTCGGCGAAGGTCCGTTCTTCTACCCGCCCGACGCCGCGAGCGACATGGGCGACGGGCAGCGCGTGGCAGAACTCGTGCGCGAGCAGTTGCTCGCCGTCACCCGAGAAGAGCTTCCCTACTCGATCGCCACCCGCGTCGCCGAGTGGGAGGGCACCCGCGTGCGCTGCGAGATCGTGGTCGAACGCGAGAGCCAGAAGGGCATGGTCATCGGCAAGGGCGGGTCGGTGCTCAAGCAGGTCGGTACCGCCGTGCGAAGCCAACTCCCCGAGGGCACCTACCTGGAGCTCGTCGTCACGGTCGACCCCGACTGGCAACGCCGGCCCGACCGCGTGCAACGGCTCGGCTACTGAGCGAGGTGCCGATGGGTGCACCCGCGCCGCTGATCACCGTCCTACGCTGCACGGGATGCGGGCGGTAGAGGAACGATCTAGTCGGCTCGCGGGCGCGCTCCGCGTGATGGTCGCCGGAACGGCGACGCTCGCCGCGCTGCTCGTCCCGATGGACTGTGCGACGACCCGGCCGGTGATCGTCGAGCCGGCGGTGTCGGTCGAGGCGACGCGCCCGCTGCCAGGCGACGGTGCCGGGTCGACCGCGGTCGATGGGTCGAGCGCCGCCCTGACCGCACCGGGGTCGTCGGACTCGGTCGGCTCCGGGCCGGTGGCCGTACCCGTGGCGAGCGAGCCGTCGGTCACCGAGCCGTCGGTCACCGCCCCGGCGGCCAGCGGTGCCACCCCGTCGACCGTCGCCCCGACAACGACGCCGTCGACCGTCGCTCCGACGTCAGCCCTGACGACGATCCCGCCGGTCGACCCGCTCGCCCAGTATCGCCAGCGGGGCTGGGTCGCCGCCGAGAACGCCCGGCCCGGCACCGACGCGTGGAAGATCACGGCGGACGACCCGAAGTCACAGGTCGAGGGTTACGCCGACGCCACGAGCGCGACCGCTGGGGACACCGTGACGTTGTTCGTCGGATCGACGTCGCCGACGTGGCGCGCCGAGGCGTTCCGCATGGGCTTCTACGGTGGGACCGGTGCCCGTCTCATCTGGGCGAGCGGCGAGCAGCACACCGAGTGGCAGCGCTACGCCAAGATCGATCAGAAGACGGGGCTCGCCGAAGCGGGCTGGGACCCGTCGCTGCGAATCCCGATCGACGCGACCTGGCCGCCGGGCGCCTACCTCGTCAAGCTCACCTCGGGTCCGGGCGCGCACTACGTGCCGCTCACGATCCGCGACGATGCCGCACCGCCTTCGTTGCTGATGGTCAACGCCGTCACCACGTGGCAGGCGTACAACGAGTGGGGGGCGTGCAGCGCCTACAAGTGCCCGTACGTGAAGGGTCTCGCCCGGGCGAACAAGATCTCCTTCGACCGTCCCTACGCCCACGCCTACAACAAAGGGTCGGCCGATTTCCTCGACCACGAACGCCCGCTCATCGCCTTTGCCGAGGAGCTCGGTCTCGACCTCGCCTATGCGACGTCGGTCGACCTCGATGCCCACCCCGAGCTAGCGGCGCGCCACCGGGCCGTGATCACCCTCGGCCACGACGAGTACTACACCGCGGCGATGCGTCAGGCGCTCGTCGATGCCCGGGCGGCCGGCGTGAACCTCGCCTTTCTCGGGGCGAACGCCGTGTACCGCCAGATCCGCCTCGAACCCTCGACCGACGGCCGGGCGCGCCGCGTCCTCGTGAACTACCGCTCGAAGGCGGACCCGATCGCGGCGACCGATCCGAAGCTCGTGACGGTGGAGTGGCACCAGCTCGGCTTGCCGCCGCAGCAGCTGACGGGCATGGCGTACCAGTGCGCAGATGTCGCCGGCGACATCGTGCTCACGGACACCGCGAACTGGGTGTTCGCCGGCGCCGGCGCGTCCGATGGGATGGTGCTGCGATCGATGGCCGGCAACGAGATCGACCGGGTGATCTCCGACCGCGAGACGCCACCGAACGTCGAGGTCATCGGCCGGATGAAGGTCCAGTGCGGCAAGAGCGTCTCGAGCGGCAACATGGCCTACTACTCGACGGCGTCGGGCGCCGGCGTGTTCTCGAGCGGCACGATCTGGTGGATCTGCGGTCTCGACGCCGAGTACTGCTCGGTGCCGGCGAACACGCCCGTCGTGCGGGCGATCACCGCCAATGTGCTCCGGGCGTTCGCCGACGGCCCGGCGGGCGCTGCTCACCCGAGCAAAGCGACCAAGCCGGGCTGACGCGGCCCGGTCAACCGGCCGGTTCCGGTGCACGGCCGATATTTGGTCCGGCGACCCCTTGCGCCCCCGTCTTACGCCTGACACACTGCGTGCGTTCCACCACTCGCCGGGGTTCGGAGCACGTCCCAGGTCACCGTTCTACGACCTCGACATCGGGCGCCCAGACCGTACCGATCCCAGGTGTGTCGCACCACGTCCATCGCTGTGTACGCATTGTCGAGGAGGCTGTGATGTCGGAGTTCGCACTGCTGGTTGCCGAGTCGGGTCGGGCGGTGAACGTCCACCCACGAGGGACGATCGACATCGACGGGGCGGCACAACTGCTCGCCGCCGTGTCGACGCTGCGTGATGACCAGACGCCGCTGCTCGCCATCGACCTCGACGACGTCGAAGGCCTCACCGACGACGCCTGGGCGTTGCTCGCGGCTCAGGGTCTTCCCGCCGAGATGCTCGCCGGCGGCGCCTGAACCACGGCTTCGCCGGAGCCCCGTCGCAGCCGAGCCGGGCCGATCGCGCCCCGAGCGCGGCCCCGTGGCCTTCTAGTTGACGAGGGCGCTGTAGTCGTCGCGGGCGATGGTCTGCGCGGTCTGCGTGCCGTCGGGCAGCCACATGGGCAGCGGGTTTCCCCCTTCGACGTAGCCGACCCGGCCGATACCGGGAAGGTCGGTGAGCGTGTAGACGAGTTGGGCGGTGGCGAGCAGCTGGCTGATCGGGTCGAGCGCGTCGAACACGGCGCCCACGGTGACGACGGCGGTGCCGCCGCTCGCTCGGACGTCCTGCACGAGACCCGGAGTGACGAGCGACGACAGATCGCTCCCGTCGGTTCCGGCCGGACCGCTCACCAACAGGCTGACGGCGGTCTCGAGGCTCGGGCGCTGCTCGATCGTCCGCTCGACGGCGCGCACGTGCCCGCCGGTGGCGACGAGGTAGACGGTCTGCCCGTACGACGGCACCGTCGTGGTCGGCAGCACCGTGGTCGCCACGGTCGGCGCGACGGTGACCGTCGTCGTGGGGGGCAGGGTCGTGGACGACGTCGTCGTCTCGGCCAATCCGAAGGGGAGCTGGTTCGCCGGGATCTCCTTGGCCTGGGGGTCGTTCGTGACCCCGCACCCGCCGGATGCCACGACGAACGCGGCCACGACGGCGGCGGCGAGCGCCCGGGGTGGGCGGCGACGGGCGCGATCGGTGGCCGGGCCCGTTGAACGGGTCACCGGATGGCCGCCAGCTCGACGACGAATCGAGCGCCGCCCCCGTGTCGCTCCTCCACCCAGACCCGCCCGCCCTGGAGCCGCGTCTGTTCGGCCACGAGCGCGAGTCCGAGCCCGGTACCGACCCGATGGCGCGCCGCGGTGCCGCGGGCGAACCGTTCGAAGATGCGGTCGCGCTCGCCGGGGTCGATGCCCGGTCCGCCGTCCTCGACCGACAGCCGGCACGTGCGCTGGTCGACGTGCTCCACGGCGACCCGGGTGGGTCCGCCCCCGTGATGCTGGGCGTTGAGCAGCAGGTTGGCGAGCACGCGTTCGAGTCGGCGCCGGTCGGCGGCCACGGCTCGGTCGAACCAGCGATGGTCGACGACGACGGGTAGCCCCTCGAAGCCGTACCGGTTGACGACCTTCGTCGCGAACGGCCCGAGTACGAGCGGTTCGATGTGCACGTCGGCGCGTCCGGCGTCGAGTCTCGAGATCTCCAGGAGGTCGAGCACCATCTGGTCGAACCGGCGCACCTGGCTGACAACGACATCGAGCGCCTGCTGGCCACGGTCGCCCAGTTCGTCGCGTCGGCCGTCGAGCACCTCGATCGCCGCCGTGAGCGCGGTGATCGGCGAGCGCAGCTCGTGGGACACGTCGGACGCGAACCGGGTCTCCCGTTCGAGCCGGCTCTGAACGGCGTCGGCCATCTCGTTGAACGACCGGGCGAGGCGGCCGAGGTCGGGGTCGGATTCCTCTTCGAGACGGGTGTCGAGACCACCGGTCGCGATGTCGCCGGCCGCGGCGGCGACACGGCTGAGCGGGCGGAGCAGCCGGCGCGACGCCCACCAGCCGGCGCCGGCGGCGCCGACGGTCGTGACGGTGGCGGCGATGGCGAGCGAGGTGCCGATGGCGGTGAGGGCCCGCTGCACCGAGGCCATCGGGCTGACCTCGAAGTACTCGATGTCGCCCTGGGGAACCGTGACCCCGACCGCCAGGTAGGGCTGGCCGCGACGGGCGAAGCGCTGCTTGCCGGTCGACCCGCCGATGACGAGATCGAGCAGGGAGCTCGGCAGCGCGTCGGCCTCCAGCGAGCGACCGTCGGCGGAGACCACGGTCGATTCGCCGCCCACTGGCTGACCGCCGAGGTACCAGCGCCCCGCTGCCTTCACGAGCACGTAGCCGCCGTCCCGATCGCTGCCGAGCTGGCGTACCGCGGCAGGCAGTTTCTGCAGATCGTCGAGCACAGCGTTTCGGGCGTTGCGGGCGTTGTTGAACGCCTGGCGACGAGCGGAACCGTCGATGCCCTTCTGCAGGTAGTTGCGGGCGAGCGAATAGGTGATCGCCGACAACCCGAGCGAGACGGCGAGGGCGGCGACGGCGAAGGCGATCGTGACGCGCATCGGCAGCCCGAAGGAAAAACGACGCTGCTGACCGACGCGCACGGCCTCCAGTGAAGCCGATCGCAGTGGTCGTGTCGAAGGATGTCCCGGCGTCTCGACCGGCGCCACCGGGATTGTTCGCCGCCGGATGGTTAGCATCCGCTGCGGTGCACCAGCTGCTGTTCATCGAAGACGACGACCAGATCCGTCTCGCCCTTCGCCTCGCGCTCGAAGACGAGGGGTACAGCGTCGCCGAGGCGGCCACTGGTGCACAGGGGCTCAGCTCGTTCGACCGTGAAGAGCCCGACCTCGTGATGATCGACCTGCGCCTGCCCGACATCCAGGGGTTCGACGTCTGCCGGCAGATCCGGGCCCGCTCGATCGTGCCGATCATCATCGTCACCGCCCAGACCGACACCCACGATCTCGTTGCCGGGCTCGAAGCCGGCGCCGACGACTACATCACCAAGCCGGTCGTCCCGAAAGAGCTGGCCGCCCGCATCCGGGCTCTGCTGCGCCGCGTCCACCTGCACGAGGTGACCCCGCCCCGGCCAGCCACCTTCGGCGACATCGAGCTGCGCCGCGAGCAGGGCATCGTGCTCAAGGCGGGGGTGCAGCTCTCGCTGACCAAGACCGAGTTCCTGCTCCTCTGCGAGTTCGCCGACCATCCCGGCATCGTCCTGTCGCGCGATCAGCTGCTGGAGCGCGTCTGGGGGTACGACTACCTCGGCGATTCCCGTCTGGTCGATGCCCACATCCGCCGGTTGCGGGTGAAGGTCGAAGACCACCCGGACGAGCCCAAGCTCGTCCAGACGGTGCGCGGCATCGGTTACAAGCTGCTCGTCTGAACCTCGTCCGCCACGGCGCTGCGCGAAGCGGCGTCGACGTCGCCGCTGGGTTCGGCGGTGATCGACCGGAGGAAGGCCTCGGCTTCGGAGCGGTGACGCGTACGCCGGAACGGTGGCAGCGCCTTCACGATGTCCCAGCGGTAGCGGGCCGAGTTGAGCCGCGGGTCGAGCACGGCGACGACGCCCCGGTCGTCGGCCGAGCGGATCAGGCGGCCGGCGGCCTGGGCGAGCAGCGTGGCGGCGCGCGGGATGTCGATCTCGGCGAACGCCTTGGCTCCGGCCTGCTCGCGTCGGGCTTCGAGCAGCGGGTCGTCTGGCCGCGGGAAGGGCAGCTTGTCGATCACGACGAGCGACAGCGTCGCGCCGGGCACGTCGATGCCCTGGAACAGCCCGGCGGTGGCGAACAGGCAGGCCGATTCGGTGCCGGCGAAGGCGGTGACCAGCGCGGTCTTGGGCAGCTCGCGCTGGTCATAGACGCGGTAGGGCACGCGCTCGCGCACGGCGGCCGCCGCGGCGTCCATCGCCTTCCAGCTGGTGAACAGCGCGAGCGTGCGACCACCGGCGGCCAGGATCAGCTGGACGAGCTCGTCGTGCACGGCCGCCGCGTACTCGGGCCGGCGAGGGTCGGGCAGATGGGTGGCGCAGTACAGGAGCCCGGCCGTCGCGTAGTCGAACGGGCTGCCGACGTCCATCTCGTCGGTGCGCTCGGGCGGCAGGCCGACGCGACGCACGAGCGCGCTCGGGATCGTGGCGCTCGTGAGGATGGCGGTGCGCGGCTCCCACACCATCGCCCGCAGCACCGGGGCGACATCGATCGGGGCGATCATCAGCGTCGCCCGGTCGGCGGGGCCCTCCACCCAAGCGACGTATCCGGCCGGCATCGAGAGCGCGGCATCGAGGTCGGCGGCCAACGACGTAGCGGCGCGCGTGGCGCGCAGCTTGCGTTGCTTCACCTCGTCGAGCTCGTTGTCGACCTTGCGCAGCGCGGCCAGGATCTGTTCGACATTGCCGCGCGCCGCCGTGAGCGCGCTGGCGACGCCGTCGGGCAGCGGAGCGGGAAGGCGCACGCCGACGTGGCCGACGAGAGCAGTGGACAACGTCGTGCCGATGGTGACGATCGCCGCGGTCAGCTCCTCGGCGGTGAGCACCTGGCGCACCGTGCGGGCCAGCGCGATGAACCGTCCGGGGCCGAGAGCGACGCCAGCCGTGTCGGAGATCGTGTCCTCGAGCTGGTGGGCCTCGTCGAACACGACGACATCGTGCTCGGGTAGCACGACGCCGCCGGCGGCCAGGTTCGTGCCGTACAGGTGGGTGTTCACGACGATCACGTCGGCGGCCGCCGCGCGCCGCCGGGCGAGCTCGGCGAAACAGGGCTCGCCCAGCGGGCATCGGGCGGCGCCGGGGCACTCGTCGGACCCGACGGAGACGGCCTGCCACGCCCGCACGGACGGTGCCCAGTCGAGCTCGGCCTGGTCGCCGGTCCGGCTGGTGGCCGACCAGGTGGCGAGCTTGCGGATCTCGCCCTTGATCTGTGGGGCGACATCGTCGAGCTCGAGCTTGCCGTCCCCGGTCGCGGTCACCTCGCGCACACGTTGGAGGCAGAGGTAGTTCGAGCGGCCTTTTAGCACCGCCCACGTGAACGGGCGCCCGAGGTGCGCGTCGAGGAACGGCAGGTCCTTGGTGGCGAGCTGGTCCTGCAGTGCCTTGGTCGCGGTGGCCACGACCACCTTCTTGCCCGAGAGGATCGCCGGGACGAGGTAGGCCAGGCTCTTGCCCGTGCCGGTTCCGGCCTGCACCACCAGATGGCGGCCCCGGGTGATGGCACTGCTGACCGCGTCGGCCATCGTCACCTGGCCCGAACGGGCCTCGCCCCGCCGGCCGGGAAATGCCGCTCCGAGCTGGTCGACGACGCGCGCCAACGCGTCGGCGACGGCGGTGTGCTCGTGGGTCACCCACCGAGGCTACGCGGTGGTGGAGGACGATTGGCGCACCGCCGTCGCCGACGCCTTCATCGGTAGGTGGACGCCGGGCCAGAGCCACGGACTCGGCCGTCGAGCGCACTACGGTGGGAAGCCGTGCTCAGCAACGGCGAATGGTCGAATCGGGACGCTCGCCGCGGCGAGGGCGGCCGGCTCCGGAGGCGTCCGTGAGCCTGCTCGACGGCCTCGACCCGACGCGCATCCCGAACCACGTGGCCTGCGTCATGGACGGCAACGGCCGGTGGGCGACACGGCGGGGGTTGAAGCGCACCGATGGTCATGCCGCCGGCGAAGAGGCGCTGTTCGACACCGTGCAGGGCGCGCTCGACCTCGGCATCCGCTGGCTCACGGTGTACGCCTTCTCGACCGAGAACTGGAAGCGGCCGATCGACGAGGTCCGCTACCTCATGCGCTTCAACGAGGACATCCTGCTGCGTCGTCGCGATGCATTGTCGGCGCAGGGTGTGCGCATCCGCTTCTCCGGACGCCGTGACTGGCGCGTGCCCCGGCGACTGCTCAAACGTCAGGACGAGGCGGTGGCGATGACGCAGCACAACCGAACGCTCACCCTCACCTTCGCGTTCAACTACGGCGGTCGCGCCGAACTGGTCGACGCCGTGCGGGCGATCGTGGCCGAGGGCGTGGCGCCGGAGAAGATCGACGAGAAGACCATCGCCCGTCACCTGTACCACCCGGACATGCCGGAGCCCGACGTGGTGGTGCGCACGAGCGGCGAGTTCCGCATCTCGAACTTCCTGCTCTGGGAGCTGGCCTACTCGGAGCTCGTCTTCACCGACGTGCTCTGGCCCGACTTCCGTCGCGAGAACCTGGCCGACGCGGTGCGGGTGTACCAGAACCGCGATCGGCGCTTCGGTGGGGTCGATCAGCCGTGACGGGCTGAGCAGCGCGTGAGCGCCACCTACCACGACCGCGGCATCGTGCTGCGTACGCACAAGCTCGGCGAGGCGGACCGCATCCTCGTGCTGCTCACCGCCGAACACGGCAAGGTTCGCTGTGTGGCCAAGGGGGTGCGCAAGCCCACGAGCCGGTTCGGCGGGCGCGTCGAGCCGTTGGCCCACGTGTCGGTGCTCCTCCGTGAGGGACGTTCGCTCGACCAGGTCAACCAGGCCGAGACGATCGACCACTTCCGGCCCTTGCGCGAGGACCTCGAACGGCTCGGCCAGGCGATGGCGATGGTCGAGGCGATCGACCAGGTGGCCCCCGAACGCGAGCCCGACGTGCGCCGCTACCAGATGCTCCTCGGTGCGCTGCGCACGCTGGCCGCCCGCCCCGCTCCGCTGCTCGTGCCGGCCTTCTTCCTCAAATTGCTGGCGGCCGAGGGCATGCGGCCAGAGCTCGATTCGTGCGTCAGCTGTGGTAGCCCCGGTCCGCTCGTGGCGTTCGACGTCGATGCTGGGGGAGCGTTGTGCCGCAACTGCCGGCGCGGTCTGCCGTTGTCAGGCGAGGCGCTCGCACTCGCACGAGCGGTGCTCGGCGGCGAGTTGATGACGGCGCTCGAGGTGCAGGCGTCACCGGCCACGCACGAGGTCGAGGTGCTTGCCACACGCGCCATGGAGCACCACATCGAGCGGCGGCTGCGGTCGGTGTCGCTGATCGACCGCAGCGACCCGCGCCGCCTTCCTGCCGGTACATGACGGCGCAATGACGGTCAGCGTCTTAGGTACGACCGAACATCGCCTTAGCCGAGCCGATGGGCCACGCTCGGTACCGTGCGGGTTCCGGCGCTCTCGGGCCGGACCGCGCCCGGGCCGGGCTCCACGGAGGTCGCCCCAGATCATGAGCGTGAGCGGAGAACATCCAGGCCCCGGTTGGCGCGCCCTCGCCCTGGTCGCCCTACTGGCGGCGACGGCACTCGCGGTCGTCCTCCTGACCGTCGGCCGGCTGGCCAGTGGACCGGCGGAGGCGTTCGACCCGACCGCTCGGGCGGCCGTCGCCGCCGTGATCGTGGCGTGCGTGGTGGCGACGCGACGCCGCGCCCGCAGCATGCACTGACCCGACCTGCCGGGCGGGATCCGTGCGTTGCGTCCGGGCAATCGGGCATGCCGATCCGGCCGCGGTTGCGTAGCCTGTCCGCCTTATGCCGGCCACCGAGCTCGACCAAGTCGTCAACCTGTGCAAGCGGCGGGGCTTCGTGTACCCGTCGGCGGAGATCTACGGCGGCTTCCGTTCCACCTACGACTACGGGCCGCTCGGCGCGCTGATGTTGCGCAACGTGAAGGACGCGTGGCTGCGCACGATGGTGCAGACGCGTGACGACGTTGTGCTCATCGACGCGGCGATCCTTGGTCCGCCTGCCGTGTACGAGGCGTCGGGTCACCTCGCCAACTTCACCGACCCGCTGGTCGATTGCATGAACTGCAAGCAGCGGTTCCGCCAGGACCAGCTTCCCGACCTCGACCTGTGCCCGAGCTGCGGCAAGCGGGGCACGTTCACCGACCCGCGAAACTTCAACCTCATGTTCAAGACGTTCGCTGGCCCTGTGGAAGGCGCGGGCGCCGAGGTGTACCTGCGGCCCGAGACCGCGCAGGGCATGTTCCTGAACTTCGCCAACGTGCTCAACACCACCCGCAAGAAGCCGCCTTTCGGCATCGCCCAGGTGGGCAAGAGCTTCCGCAACGAGATCACGCCCGGCAACTTCGTGTTCCGCACGCGGGAGTTCGAGCAGATGGAGATGGAGTTCTTCGTGCCGCCGGCCGAGGCGCCGAAGTGGTACGAGTACTGGTGCAAGGCCCGCCTCGACTGGTACCTCGGCCTCGGCATCCCGAGCGACATGCTGCGACTGCGGCCCCACGACGCCGACGAGCTCTCGCACTACTCGGCAGGCACGTCGGACGTGGAGTTCACCTACCCGTGGGGCTGGGGCGAGCTCGAAGGCATCGCCAACCGCACCGACTTCGACCTCACGCAGCACGCCGACCACTCGGGCGAGAAGCTCGACTACTTCGACCCGGCGACCAACGAGCGCTACCGCCCGTACGTGATCGAGCCGGCCGCCGGTGCGACGCGGGCGATGATGGCGTTCCTGCTCGCCGCCTACGACGAGGACGTGGTCAACGACGAGCCGCGCACCGTGCTGCGCCTGCATCCGCGCCTCGCTCCGTACAAGGTGGCGGTGCTCCCGCTGTCGAAGAAGGACACGCTCACGCCGTTGGCCCGCGAGATCTTTGCCACGCTCGCTGATCGGTACATGGTCGACTACGACGAGACGCAGAACATCGGGAAGCGCTACCGCCGCCAAGACGAGGTCGGCACGCCCTTGTGCGTCACGATCGATTTCGACTCGTTGGAGGACAACGCCGTGACGATCCGTGAGCGCGACACAACCGAGCAGGTGCGCGTCCCGATCGCCGAGCTACCCGCCCGCATCGCCGACAAGCTCGGCTTCTAGGCGGTTCCGATCGTGGCCACGATCCGCCGGTCGAACATCGAACGGATCCGCGCTGTTGCGCTGGCGTTGCCGGAGACGACCGAGGAGGTCACGTGGGGAACCGACGTGAACTCCGCGTGCGCAACAAGATCTTTCTGCTTCCCCGGCGAGACGACGATGACGGTGAAGGCCGACTCCGAGGAGCTTGACGCGCTGCTCGGCGACGATCGGTTCGCGCAGGCGGCCTACGTCGGAAGGTTCGGCTGGGTCACGATGACGCTGCGAAGCCCGATCGACTGGGACGAGATCGGCGAACTGGTGCGCGCCGGGCGAACCCGACCGGGCGGGCCTCACCGGTCGGCGGCGGACGACCGGTCGGCGATCTCGTAGCGCAACGCCCCGAACTCGGGCAGGT